>DATDMW010000231.1:0-4540 GCA_036518595.1 Burkholderiales bacterium | reverse complement strand
AGCGCTGCCTCGTCGGCACGCTCTCGCACCTGGACGAGGTGTTCCCGTCGCACCGGGTCGCGAAGGGCGATGCCGCGCGCCCGCTCGCGCGCCTCGACGCGCCGCCGCCGCTTCGCTACCGGCACGACGGGCGCCAGGACGACCTCGACGGCTTCCTCGCGCACAACCGCAACACCGGGCTGCTCGTCCTCGAGGGCGACACGATCGTCGCCGAGCGCTACCAGTACGAGCGCAGGCCCGAGCACCGCTTCCAGTCCTACTCGATGGCGAAGACGGTCGTCGGTATGCTGGTCGGCCTCGCCCTTGCCGACGGGAAGATCGCCTCGATCGACGACCGCGCCGGGCAGTACGTGCCCGAGCTGAAGGGCCATCCGTACGGCGAGACCACGCTGCGCCACCTGCTCACCATGTCCTCGGGCGTGAAGTTCAGCGAGACCTACGACGGCAAGGACGACGTGGCGATCCTCGCGCGGAACACGATCTTCGGGCAGGGCCCCGGCGGGCCGGCGGCGCTGCTGCCCTTCCGCGAGCGCGTGCGTCCGGCCGGGACGATCTTCTCCTACGCGTCCGCGGAGAGCGAGGTGCTCGGCCTGGTGGTGCGCGCCGCGGTCGGCAAGCCGCTCGCCGAATACCTCTCGCAGAAGATCTGGAAGCCCATGGGCGCCGAGGCCGACGCGACGTGGATCGTCGACGGCGGCGGCTACGAGCTCGGCTACATGGGGATCAACGCGACGCTGCGCGACTGGGGCCGGCTCGGCCTGCTGCTCGCTCGCTACGGCGAGCTCGACGGCCGGCAGATCATTCCCGCCGAGTGGATAAAGGCGGCGACGCGGCCCGATGCGCCGCACCTGCGCGTGGGCTACGCGACGCGCTTCAACGGCTACGGCTACCAGACCTGGCTCGTGGACGAGCGCGGGCGCTTCGCGCTCCTCGGCGTGCGCGGCCAGGCGGTCTTCGTCGACCCGCAGACGCGCCTCGTCGTGGTGCACACCGCGGTGCACGCGTCGTCGCGCGATCCGGCGCGCGGCGAGCAGTTCGCGCTCTTCTACGGCCTGCTGGAATCGCTCGAGAAACCGGGTCCCCGCCTTCGCGGGGACGACGACTATCCCCGGCGCAGGAACGAGGCGCAATCCGCGGGCGAGAGCGGCCGGCTGATCAGGTAGCCCTGCATCTCGTCGCAGCCGTGCGCCTGCAGGAAGGCGTGCTGCTGCGGGGTCTCGACGCCTTCGGCGACGACCACCAGGCGCAGGCTCTTGCCCATGGCGATGATCGCCCGCGCGATCGCCGCGTCGTCGAGGTTGTGCGGCAGCTCGGAGACGAACGCGCGGTCGATCTTGATGGTGTCGATCGGGAAGCGCTTGAGCTGCGCGAGCGACGAGTAGCCGGTGCCGAAGTCGTCGAGCGCGACGCGCACGCCGAGCGCGCGGATGCTGCCGAGGATCTGCGCCGCGCGCTCGATGCTCTGCGCCACCACGCTCTCGGTGACCTCGAGCTCGAGCCGCGCCGGCGGCAGGCCGCTCGCGGCGAGCGCCGCCTCGACCTGCGCGACGAGGTTGTCGGCGCCGAACTGCCGCGCCGAGATGTTCACCGCGACGTGCACCGGCGCGAGGCCGTCGCGCTGCCACTGCATCGCCTGCGCGCACGCCGCCTCGAGCACCCAGCGGCCGATGTCGTGGATCGCGCCGGTCTCCTCGGCCAGCGCGATGAACTCGGCGGGCGGCACCACGCCGAGCTCGGGATGGCGCCAGCGGGCGAGCGCCTCCACGCCGGTCACGGCGCCGGTGGCGAGCGAGATGCGCGGCTGGTAGTGCAGGAAGAACTCGTTCCTCTCGAGCGCGCGCCGCAGGCTCGTCTCCATGGCGAGGCGCTCCAGGGACCGCCGGTCGGTCGCCGGATGGTGGAACTTGAAGTTGTTCTTGCCCGCCTCCTTGGCGCGGTACATCGCCGCGTCGGCGTTCTTCATCAGCGCCTGCTCGTCCTCGCCGTCCTGCGGGTAGAGGCAGATGCCGATGCTCGCGGTGACCGAGAGCTCGCGGCCGGCGGCCATCATCGGCGGCAGCATGGAGCCGAGCACCTTGCGCGCCGCGGTCTCGGCCTGCAGCGACGACTCGAGCTCGGGGATCATCACCACGAACTCGTCGCCGCCCAGGCGCGCCACCACGTCGCTCGCGCGCAGCGTGTGGCGCAGGCGCCGCGCCACCTCGCACAGCACCTCGTCGCCCGCCTCGTGGCCGAGCGTGTCGTTGATCACCTTGAAGCGGTCGAGGTCGACGAACATCACCGCGAGCGAGCGGGAGCGCCGGCGCGCCGCCTCGCGGGCGGCGTTCAGCAGCTCGCTGAAGGCGCTCCGGTTGGGCAGGCCCGTCAGCGCGTCGTGGTTGGCGAGGTGGCGGATGCGCCGCTCGTCGAGCTTGCGCGCGGTGATGTCGCGGCCGACGCCGCGGTAGCCGGCGAAGGCGCCCGCCGCGTCGAACACCGGCGCGCCGCTCTCGTTGTACCAGGTCTCGCGGCCGGCCGCGTCGACGCGGCAGAGCTCGAGGTCGCGGAAGGGCTGGTGCGCCTCGAGGATCGCGCGGTGCGCGGCCCACTCCTGCGCGGTCACGCCCGCGTAGCCGATCTCCCAGCGCGCGCGGCCGAGGATGGCCGCCGGGTCGAGGCGCCCGGAGGAATCGGTGATGGCGGTGAAGCGGAACTGCGCGTCCTGCTCCCAGAACACGTCGGAGGAGAGCTCGCACAGGCTGCGGAAGCGCGCCTCGCTCTCGCGCACCGCGGCCTCGGCCTTGGCGCGGCGCACGAGCTGGCCGATCTGCGCGCCGATGAGCTGCATCGCCTGCAGCAGGCCCTCGTCGGCCTCGCGCACGCGCCGGCTGTGGAAGATGAACACGCCGATCACCGCGTCGAGCGCGAGCACGGGCACGACGAGCGCGCTGCGCGCGCCCATGCCGAGGGCGAGGCCGGGCCGCCCGCCCACCGGGCCGTGCTCGATGTCGCGCACCCACATCGGCTGGCGCGTCTCCCAGACCATGCCGACCAGGCCCTCGCCCGGCTTGAACGCCATCGGCCGCACGTGCTCGATGTAGCGCAGCACGGCCGGGTCGTCGCTCGACCAGTGGGCGAAGGCGCGGAGCTCGGGGCCCGGCGCGCCCTTCGCGCTCGCCGCCACCTCGAGGTAGCGGCCGCAGTCCCACTGCTCGCTCTCGCAGATCGCCTGGATCGCGGCGCGCAGCGCGGCGGGCGCGTCCGGCTCGGTGTCGAAGGCGCGCGCGACGCGCTGCTCGAGGCGCAGCAGCGCCTCGTCGCGCTTTAGCGCGGTTATGTCGGCGAGCGTCGCGACCGCGCCGTAGGGCTCGTCGCCTTTCTCGGCCGAGCGGCCCTCGTCGTAGAGGAGCGCGGTGTTGGTCTGCAGCCAGGTGATGTCGCCCGAGGCGCGGCGGATGCCGACCACGCGGCCCGCCACGCCGCGCCGCGCGCGGAAGGCGAGCACCGGCGCGCGGTTCTCCTGCGTCACCGGCGTGCCGTCCTCGAGCACGCAGGGCACGAGCGAGATGAACCCGGGCGCGCCGACCAGCTTCTCCTCCGGCACGCCGATGATGCGCGCGGCGGCGCCGTTCGCCGAGACGATGCGCATCTCGCGGTCGAAGACGAGGATGCCCTCGTTCGCCGAGCCGATCACGGTGCGGAAGCGCGCCTCGCTCTCGCGCAGCGCGCGCTCGGCGGCGACGCGCTTGCTGATGTCGCGCGAGATGGCGGCGATCAGCACGCCTTCGCCGGAGCGCACCACCTGGCGGCGCGACTCGAAGGGGAAGCTGCTGCCGTCCTTGCGCCGGTAGTGGCCGAGCATGCCCCCCGCGCTCGCGCGGCCCTCGATCATCTCGGCGTACTCGGCGGCGAGCTTCTCGCGCGGCACGCCGACCGCCTCCTCGGGCGGCACGCGCAGCAGCTCCTCGCGCGTGTAGCCGAGCATGCGGCACGCCGTGTCGTTCGCGTCCACGAAGCGGGCCGCCGTGGGATCGACGAGCACGATGATGTCGGCCGAGCCGTCCATCGCCGCGCGGAAGCGGCGCAGCTCCTCCTCGACGCGCTTGCGCTCGATGAACTGGCCGATCTGGCTGCCGATGGCGAGGATCGCGGAGAGCAGGCGCTCGTCGGGCTCGCGCCGCTCGCGGCTGTTGAAGGCGAGCACGCCGATCGTGCGGCCGGCGCTCTTCACCGGGAAGACGAACGCGCCGCGCAGGCCGACGTCGCCGAAGTGCCGGCGCAGCAGCGCGCGCGCGTCGCCCGTCGAGTCGGCGACCCAGAGCGGCTGGCCGGAGGCGAGCACGCCGCCGGCGAGGCCCTTGCCGGGCGTGTAGTCGAAGCTCCTCGCGCGCTCGAGGAACGCCTGCACCTGCGGCTCGTCGATGCCCCAGTCCTCGACCTGGCGCAGCGCCGCGTCGGCCTGCGGGCGGAGGTAGCGGCCGCACTCCCAGCCCTCCGACTGGAAGATGGCGCGGATCACCGACCGGATCGCCTCGCTCGTCGTCTCGGCATCCGCGATGAG
>DATDMW010000230.1:0-11666 GCA_036518595.1 Burkholderiales bacterium | reverse complement strand
AGTCGGCGGCGACGCTCGCGGCGAGCCGGTCGAGATCGACCGGCTCGCGCGGCTCCTGGGCCGTCTCGGGCTCGAGGCGCGCCATGGTCAGCAGCTGCTCGACCAGGCGCGAGGCGCGGCGCGCGCCGGCCTTGAGCTGGTCGAGCGCGTCGCGCCGCGCGTCGTCGCTCGCGGCGCGCTCGAGCAGCTGGATCTGCAGCTGCAGCGCCGTGAGCGGCGAGCGCAGCTCGTGCGCCGCGTCCTCGGTGAACCGCTTCTGCGTCTCGATCGCCGCGCCGAGCCGCCCGAGCAGGCCGTTCAGCTGCGACACCATGGGCCGCACCTCGTCGGGCAGCCCGGTCTCGGGCAGCGACTCGAGCGACGAGGGCGCGCGCATCGCGATCGCGCGCGCGATGGCGCCGAGCGGGCGCAGCTCGCGCCCGACCAGCCACCAGATCAGCAGCGCGAACAGCGGGATCGACGCGACGATCGGCACCAGGATGCGCAGCGCGACCGCGGCCGCGCGCTCGTTGCGCAGGCTGGTCGGCGCCGCGACCTGGATCACGCGGCCGCCGTGCGCCATCGTGTACACCCGCCAGTCCTCGCCGTCGACGCCGACGGTGTCGAAGCCCGCGCCGCCGCGCGGCAGGCTGACGTTATGGTTGGAGAGGTAGACCAGCACGCCGCCCGGCCCCCACATCTGCACGACGAAGTCGTGCTCGAAGCCCGCGAACAGGTCGGCCTCGGCCTGCGGCGCCTGGTCGCGCAGCGACTCGGCCATCTGCTCGAGCTGGTAGTCGAACATCTCGTTGGCCTGCCGCCGCGCCGCGAACCAGGTCGCCGCGCTCGCCGCGAGGCCGACGAGGACCAGCGCCGAGAGCAGCGCGGCGAGCAGCCTCCTGCGGATCGAGATCACCGCGCGGGCGCCGCTAGTCGTCCGACGCGAGCGCGTAGCCCACGCCGCGCACCGTGCGGATCGCGCCCTCGCCGAGCTTCCTGCGCAGGTTGTGGATGTGCACCTCGATCGAGTTGCTCGCGACCTCCTCGCCCCAGCCGTAGAGGCGCTCCTCGAGCTGCGCGCGCGACAGCGCCGCGCCCGGGCGCTCGAGCAGCGCCTGCAGGAGCGCGAACTCGCGCGCCGACACGGGCACGTCGCGACCCCGGTACGCCACCTTGTGCGTCGCCGGGTCGAGCGCGAGGCCGCCGAAGGCGAGCACCGGCTCGGCGCGCCCCGCGTGCCGGCGCAGCACCGCGCGGATGCGCGCGGCGAGCTCGTCGAGGTCGAAGGGCTTCACCAGGTAGTCGTCGGCGCCGCGGTCGAGGCCGCGCACGCGATCGGCGACCGCGTCGCGCGCGGTGAGGATGAGCACCGGCACGGGGTTGCCGCCGCGGCGCAGGTCCTCGAGCACTGCGTAGCCGTCCTTGCGCGGCAGGCCCAGGTCGAGCAGCACCATCGCGTAGGGCTCGGTGCGGATCGCGATCTCGGCGGCGCGGCCGTCGGTGACCCAGTCGACCGCGTGGCCGTCCTGGCGCAGCCCCGCGCGGATGCTCTCGCCGATCATGGCGTCGTCTTCGACCAGCAGCAGGCGCATGGCGGCGATTCTAAAACGGGCGGCGGCCCGAGGAGATCAGTCGGGCCGCCGCCGGCACGGGCCCGGTCAACCGAGGTCGACCGGCACGTACATCTTGGACTCGTCGCGCTGCACCAGCAGGGCCACGTGCTTGCCCGCGCGCCCGATGAGCCGCCTGAGCTGCGCGACGTCGCGCACCGGCTGGTCGTTGAGCGCGAGGATGACGTCGCCGGGCTGGATGCCCGCGTGCTCGGCGGCGCCGCTCACCTGCTCGACCACGAGGCCGGAGCCCGTCTTCAGCTCGCGCTTCTCCTCGGGCGTGAGCGCGCGCACCGCGAGGCCGAGCCGGCCCGAGTTGGCCTCGGGGGACTGGTCGCTCGCGGCGACCTGCTCGGCCGCCATCGTCCCGACCGTCACCTGCAGCGTGCGCTCGGCGCCGTTGCGCCAGACGCGGACGGGCGCCGACTGCCCGGGCTTCATGTCGGCGACCAGCATGGGCAGCGTGGACGAATCGTCGACCGCCTGCCCGTTGAAGGCGAGGATGACATCGCCCGACTTGATGCCCGCGCGCTCTGCCGGGCTGCCGCTCTCGACCGAGGCGACGAGCGCGCCCTCGGGCCGCGGCAGGCCGAAGGACTGGGCGAGGCTCTGGTTCACCCCCTGCACCGTGACGCCGATGCGGCCGCGCGTGACCTTGCCGCTCTTCTGCAGCTGGTCCTTCACGTGCATCGCGATGTCGATCGGGATCGCGAACGACAGGCCCTGGTAGCCGCCCGTCTGGCTGTAGATCTGAGAATTGATGCCGATGACGTTGCCGTCGAGGTCGAACAGCGGCCCGCCGGAGTTACCCGGGTTCACCGCGACATCGGTCTGGATGAACGGCACGTAGCTGTCGGAGAGCGAGCGCGACTTCGCCGAGACGATGCCCGCGGTCACGCTGTTCTCGAAGCCGAAGGGCGAGCCCATCGCCACCACCCACTGGCCGACCCGGATGTGCGACGAGTCGCCGATGCGCACCGTCGGCAGGCTGGCGGCGTCGATCTTGATCAGCGCGATGTCGCTCTTCGTATCTTCGCCGATGACCTTCGCCCGGAACTCGCGGCGGTCGGTGAGCTTGACGTTGACCTCCTTCGCGCCGTCGACGACGTGGGCGTTGGTGAGGATGTAGCCGTCGGAGCTCACGATGAAGCCCGAGCCGAGGCCGCGCAAGGGACCGGGCTTGGGCGCCGGGACGCCGAACTGGCGGAAGAACTGCGAGAACGGATCGTCGCCGTCGAACCCCTGCGCCTGGGCCGGCGCGGGCTTGGACACGGTGATGTTCACGACCGCGGGGCCCGCCTGCTCGGCGAGCCGGGTGAAGTCGGGAAGCCCGGCACGGCCGGCGGCCGTGCGCTCGGTGACGGAGGTGGTCGTCGCCGTGGACGCGATCGGCGACGCCGACGAGGCGGAACAGCCGGCGACGAAGGCCGGCAGCAGGGCGGCGAGGACCGCAGCCCGAAGGACGTTTGCTTTCATGCTCGGCTCCCTAGCAGGATCGAATGCCGTCATGCTAGGTGGGGAAGCTTAAGAAGGGCTTAAGGCCGCTGTAACGGACTGTAACCTGTTACGAAGACCGCAGAACTGATATATATAGGGGGCCCAGGAGGAGAAAACCATGGCCATCAAGAAGATCCTGATCGTCGACGATTCGCCCACCGACCGCCAGTACCTGCTCGAGGTGCTGAGCAAGCAGGGCTACGAGTGCGTCACCGCGCAGAGCGGCGAAGAGGCAGTCGACAAGTCCAAGAGCGAGCGCCCCGACCTGATCCTCATGGACATCATCATGCCCGGCACCGACGGCTACAAGGCGACCCGCATCATCAAGCACGACGACGCGACCAAGCACATCCCGGTGATCATGTGCACGAGCAAGAACCTCGAGACCGACAGGGTCTGGGGCATGCGCCAGGGCGCGGCGGACTACCTGGTGAAGCCGATCAACGCCAAGGAGCTGCTCGCGAAGATCGCGGCGATCCGCTGATCAGCCGGGGCGCCGCGACGCGAGCCGCGCGCCCTCGGCGAGCGCGCGCAGCTTCGCCCAGGCGACCGTCTCCGGGATCTCGGTGTTGCCCGCGGTCGAGCAGAAGCCGCAGTCGTTCCCGAACATCACGCGGTCGCGCCCGGCGGCGCGCATCCAGCGCTCCATGCGGTCGGCGACGACCTCGGGGTGCTCGACCGTGGCGCTGGAGTGCGTGACCGCGCCGGGGATCAGCGTCTTCCCCTCGGGGATCTTCAGGTTCTGCGCGACGCGCCATTCGTGCTCGTGGCGCGGGTTGGCCGCCTCGAAGGAGTAGAACCCGGCGCGGATCGTCAGGATCAGGTCGAGCACCTGCTCGAGCTGCAGGTCGGAGACGCGCGGGCCGAAGTTCACGCCGTAGCAGGTGTGGAAGCGGATGCGCTCGGGCGGCAGCCCGCGAAGCGCGTGGTTGATGTGCTCGATGCGCTTCTGCATCCACTTTCGATATTGCGCGAGGTCCATGTCCCGGCGGCCGTCCCAGGAGCTGACCAGCCGGGGGTCGTCGATCTGCAGATAGAGCCCCGCGTCGAGGATGGCGCGGTACTCCTCGCGCATCGCCTCGCCGTGCGCCTCGAAGTACTCCTCCTCGGTCGCGTAGTGCTCGTTCGCGTCGGCGGGGATCGGGCCCGACGAGGGCATGAAGCCTTCGGCCGCGCCCGCGGCCGCCATCGCGTCCTTGAGATTGGCGAGGTCGCGCCGGAGGAATTTCTGGCCGACGTAGCGGACGGGTGCGACGCAGGCGCGCGGCGCGACGCGCACGGTGTTCGCGAACGGGCTGTGCTCGAGCGCCCCCTTGTAGTAGTCGGGGAACATCGCCGCGTCGCGCCCGTTCGGGTCGACCGGGCCGGGCGCGGGCATCCCGCCTTTCGGAACGCGCGGCTCGAAGCCGCCGATGCGCTCGGCGAGGTAGGCGCGGAAGCTCGGCTTCGAGCACTCGCCGTCGCCGACGACGTCGATGCCGGCCTCGACCTGCCTGCGCACGATCTCGAGCACGTGCTTGCGCACGAGCGCGTCCCAGGCCGCGTCGTCGACGCCGCGGCCCTCGAAGCGCGCGTGCAGCGCGGCGAGCACCTCGGGCGGGCGCGGAAGGCTGCCGGTGTGGGTGGTGCGGATGCGATCGGCCATATCGCCTTATATTAACGGTTGCTCACGACGGAGGTGACCGTGCGCCGCTGGATGCTCTTCCTCGCTCTCGCGCTTCCCGCGCTCGCCTGCGCGCAAACCTGGCCCGCGAAGGCCGTGCGCCTCGTCGTCGGCTTCAGCGCCGGCGGCCCGACCGACCTGCCCGCGCGCTTCATCGCCGACCGGCTGGGCACGTCGCTCGGCCAGCGCGTGGTGGTCGAGAACCGCGCCGGCGCGAGCGGCCAGATCGCGACGCAGGACGTGCTGTCGAAGCCGCGCGACGGCTACAACCTGCTGCTGTGCACGCACTTCGAGGCGATCAACGCCGCGGTGCAGCGCCATGTCGCGTACAAGCTCGACGACATCGCCCCGATCAGCCAGATCTCGCGCTACTACTACGGCGTCGTGGCCACGAACGAGATCCCGGCCAAGGACTGGGACAGCTTCATCGCCTACGCCAAGGCGAACCCCGGCAAGCTCAACTACGGCACGATCGGGCGCGGCTCGGCGCAGGAGATCCTCGCGCTCGAGATCGGCAAGCTCGCCGGCATCCGCATGACCGGCGTGCCTTACAAGGGCGGCGCCGAGGTGATGAACGACCTGATCGCGGGGCGCGTGCAGTTCTACGCCTCGCCCACGCTCGGCGTGCTGCCGCAGTACCGCGCGGGCAAGCTGCGACTGCTCGCGGTGACGAGCGCCGAGCGCCTCGCCGCCGCGCCCGAGATCCCGACCGTCTCCGAGAAGGGACTGCCGTTCGTGCGCTACGGCTGGCTCGGCATCTGCGCGGGCGCCGGCACGCCGCACGCGATCGTCGCGCAGCTCAACCGCGAGATCGTCGCGATCGTCGGCTCGCGCGATTACCGCGACATGATCGAGAAGGCGGGCTCGGTGCCGGTGTCGTCGACGCCCGAGGAGCTCGGGCGCGTGCTCGAGGAGACCTACGAGCAGACCGAGCGCGTCGCGAGGGAGTTCGACCTGAAGGTCGACTGACGCGGCTACCCGCGCACGTCGATGTCGTTGTCGACCCGCGTCACGCCCGGCACGCGCGACGCGATATCGGCGGCTTCCTGGCGGTCGCGCTCGCTCGGCACGTCGCCGCTCAGCGCCACGCGCCCGTTCTCGGTCCTGATGCTCACGCGCGAGTTCGCCACGTCGAGATTCGGGTCCCGCGCGAGGCTCGATTGGATCTGCTGCGTGATCGTCGCGTCGTCCGCGCTCGCGCGCACGTCGCTGTTGGACGCGCCGCGATACGGCCCGTCGTAGGTGCCCGCGCACCCCGCGACCCCGGCCACCGCCAACCCGAGACCCGCGATCCAGAAAGATTTGCCGACTTGCATGAAGCCTCCGTATACGAAGCGCGGCCCCGGCGGGGCCGCAACATCAGTACGACGAGGCGGAGGCGGGACGGTTCCGCCGGAATCTGTCCATCAACAAGATGGAAACGACGACGCTCCGGCGCTGCCTATTGGATTCGCGCGAGCAGCGCGGCAGGCGCCACGCGTCCTTCCACGACCCCGAGCGCCATGCGCGCGATGTCGACGTCGGCGTAGCGCTCGAATTTCGCCAGCACGTCGCGCTCGGTCCACGGCCGCTGCGGCTCGCCGGGGACGCGCATGACGACGCGCCGGCGCCCGGCGACGTCGACGCGCGCGGGCCACGACTCGGGATACTGGGCGAGCAGCTCGGCGTCGGGCTCGACTTTCACGCGCGCCATGAAGGCGTTCACCGCCGGCGAGATCTTGGCGGGACTCTGCTGGACGTCGAAGCGCGCTTCGCGCTCGACCGCCGCGAGCGCGAGCTGGTACGGGACGCTGGTGAGGTACGACGCGCGCTCGCCGGGCACGACGCCGTGGTCGACCATCTTCGCGTAAGGCGCGGGGACGCCGACGCGGATCTCGGCGGTGCCGTCGTCCGCGAAGCCATCGGCGGTGAGCTCGAGCCACGCCTGCGCCGCGGCCATGGTCTGGCGCGCGGCGCACCAGGGCTTGAAGCCGGTCTGCGCGAGCGCGCTCGCGTCGCCCAGTCCGGAGGTCAGCGCGGAGACGTCGGCGCGAATGCCGTATACGGAGAAGAGCGCGCCTTCCATCAGCCCGAGGTCCGCCGTGAACCCGGACTGCGCCCAGCGCGCGGCGCGCACGCCGCCCGCGGCGGCGTGGCCGAGCGCGAGCCAGCGCGCGCTGCGGCCAGCGCCGGGCGAGGCGAGACCGAGCGCGATGCCGAGCGCGTGCGCGGTGCGCGCGGCGTCGAGGCCGAGCAGGCTCGCGCTCGCCGCGGCGACGCCGAACGGCGCCGCGAAGCACGTCGGCCACACGCCGCGGTAGAGAACGTGCGGACCGTCGATGGCGCGCCCGAGGCGCACGCTGGCCTCGTAGCCGGCGGCGATCGCGCGCGCGAGCGCGGCGCCGTCGGCTTCGCATTCCGCCGCGAGCGTCAGCGCGGCCGGAACGATCACGCCGCCCGGCGTCACCGCCGAGGCGAGATGGATGTCGTCGATCTCGGACAGGCGCGCCCACGCGCAATGCCGCGCGACCGGGTCCTCCACGCGCCGAATCAGCGCGCCCTCGGCCGTGCCGGCGCCCGCGATCCAGGCCGCGACCGCGTCGACGAGGTGCAGCGCGACGCCTTCGGTCGGGATGGCGGCCCCGGCGATCCACTCGCCGAATCGCTCGAGCGCGGTCACGCCGGCTGGCGCTGCTTCTTCCGGGATTGCTTCGCGCGCAGCGCGGCGGTCGCTTCCACGTCGATCTCGAAGCCGGGCCCCAGCACCACGCCGTAGTGCTCGCGCGCCGCGTCGATCGACACCAGCTCCTCGATCGCGTCCTCGCGCACGCGCTTCGGATCGCGCTCGAGCGGATCGCCCCAGCCGCCGCCGCCGCCCGTGCGCACGATCACGGTGCAGTCCCGGGGCACGGCGTGCTGGCTGCCGAACATGCCGCGCGGCTCCGCGTCGCCGGGCTTGCTCAGCCAGTAGCCGCCGCTCGCGCCCGCGCGCCCGCCCCACAATCCCCACGGCGGGCAGCCGGCGCGGCTCGCGCGCTCGAAGTTCCAGCGGCCCTCGACGAAGTTGTGCACGCGCAGGCTCACACCGAGCCCGCCGCGCCACTTCCCCGCGCCGCCCGAGTCGGGACGCAGCGCGCGCTCCTCGATCAGCACCGGGCACTTCATCTCGATGCCCTCGATCGAGCCGTTCCGCACGTCGCCCTGGCACACGGAGACCGTCGCCGACTCGCCGTCCTCGAACGGCCGCCCCCCCCAGCCGCCGCCCTCGACGCTCTGCACGACGAAGCGCCGCCCGGTCTCCGGATTGGTCCCGAAGAACACCACCGCGCCGCCGAGCAGCGCGTGGTGCGCGGCCGGGATGCGCTCGGGCATCGCGCGCGCGAGCGAGGTGACGATGGTCTCGACCACCATCGGCACGAACAGGCTCCACCCCGCCATCGGCGCCGGGTAGCGCGCCATCATGATGCTGCCCTCGGGGATGATCACCTCGAGCGCGCGGAACGAGCCCTCGTTCACCGGCTCGAGCGGCCCGGTCAGCGCCTTGTAGGCGACTCGCGCCGCGGCGAGCGTGCGCGAGTTGACCGCGGCCTTGCGCTCGGGCGAGCAGCCCGAGAGGTCGATCGTCATCGCGCCTTTGTCGACGGTGACCTTGGCGTGGATGCGCACGCGCTCGCCCTTCGTCACCCCGTCGTCGTCGAAGAAGGACTCGGCCTCGTACTCGCCGTCGGCGAGCTGCGCGACCACGTTGCGGCACTTGCGCTCGGTCTCCTCGAAGATGCGCCGGATCGCGGCGAGCAGCGTCGCGCGCCCGTAGCGGCGGAACAGCTCGTCGAGACGGCGCGCGCCCAGGCGGCACGCCGCGATCTGCGAGTTCATGTCGCCGAGCGACGATTCCGGGAAGCGGATGTTGTCGCGGATCACGCGCAGCAGCGTCTCGTCGAGCTTGCCCGCTTCGTGGATCTTCAGCTGGTCGAGCTGCAGGCCCTCCTGCCACGGATCGGGAACGTCGGGCCCCGCGCCGAAGCCCGTGCTCCTGCCGCCGACGTCGATCCAGTGCGCGCGCACCATCGCGAACGCGAGCAGCTCGCCCTCGAAGAAGCACGGCACGTAGATCACGACGTTGTTCAGGTGCTGGCCGGCGACCGCCTGGTGATTCGTGATGATCACGTCGCCCGGCGCGAAGCCCTCGCGCCCGTAGCGCATCACGCCGTCGGCGACCACCACGCCGAGATCGGCGACGAAGTGCGACACGCCGCCGACGTTCTGCGAGATGAGCGCGCCGTCGACGTCGAGCAGCGCGGTGCAGAAGTCGCGCACCTCGTAGATCATCATGTTGTACGAGGTGCGCTGGAGGTCGGCCGCCATCTCGTTCGCGATCGCGGGCAGCGCGTTGCGCACCACCTCGAGCGTGACCGGGTCCAGGTCCTTCATCGGGCCGATCCCATCTCGGCGATGACCAGCTCGCCGGTCGCGGCCACCCGGCATTCCGTGGCCGGCGGCATCACCGTGGTCGTGCCGTGCTCGCGCACCAGCGCCGGGCCGGCGAAGCGCGCCCCCGCGGGCAGCGACTCGCGCTCGTAGACAGCGCAGCGCACGGGACGCTCCGAGCCCGGGAAGAACACCTCCTGCACCGAGGCCGGCTCCGCCTTCGTGCCTTCGCGCAGCTTCGGAAACTCCATCCGCGGCCGCTTGCCGATCACCGCGAGCCGCACGTTGACGATCTCGACCGGCTCGCGCGGCGAGCTGTGCGCGTAGCGCTGCTCGTACAGCGCGTCGAACGCGGCGCGGATGGCGGCGCGGTCGGCGTCCGCGAGCTGCGCCTCGGTCGCCGGCACCGGCAGCGTGAACTCCTGGCCCACGTAGCGCAGGTCGAGCTGCAGCCGCTCCTCGATGCTGCGGCGGTTGCGCAGCCCCGCGAGACCTTCGCGGCGCATCTCGTCGAGCGCGGCGCGCAGCGCTGCGAAGTCGACGCGTGCGAGGTCGGCGTAGAAGGTGCGCGCCACGTCGTGCCGCTCGTCGGCGGCGAGCATGCCGAGCGCCGAGAAATGCGCGGGAAAGCGCGGCACGATCACGGTCGGGATGGCGAGCTCGCGCGCCACCGCGACCACGTGCAGCGGCCCCGCGCCGCCCGAGGCGACGAGCGCGAAGTCGCGCGGATCGTGGCCCTTCGCGACCGACACCTCGCGCACCGCGAGCGACATCCGGGACACGGCGATGTCGACGATCGCCTGCGCCGCGGCGACGCTCGAGAGCCCGAGCGGCCGCGCGATCTTCTCCTGGAGCGCGCGCTCCGCGCCTTTCGCGTCGAGCACCATCTGCCCGCCGAGGAAGTCGTCGGGATCCAGGCGGCCGAGAACCAGGTTCGCGTCGGTGATGGTCGGCTCGGTCCCGCCCGCGCCGTAGCAAACCGGCCCGGGATCGGCGCCCGCGCTGCGAGGGCCCACCTTGAGCGCGCCGACGTCGTCGATCCAGGCGATGCTGCCGCCGCCCGCGCCGACCTCGATCACGTCGATGACGGGCACCATCACCGGGTGGCCGCTCGCGTAGCCGCCGACGTGGTAGCCGCTCGCGGTCGCCGGCTGGCCCTCGCGGATCAGGCTCGCCTTCGCGGTCGTGCCGCCCATGTCGAAGGAGATCGCGTCGGCGTGGCCGAGCGCGGCCGCGACGCGCGCCGCGGCGATGATGCCGCCCACCGGGCCCGACTCCATCATCGCCACCGGGCGCCCGGTCGCGACCTCGGGCGTCATGACGCCGCCGTTCGACTGCATGATGGTGAGATCGCCGCGGAAGCCGATGCCGCCCAGGCCGCGCGCGAGGCTCTGCACGTAGCCGCCGACCTTCGGCCCGACGTAGGCGTTGACGACCGTGGTCGAGGTGCGCTCGTACTCGCGGTACTCGCGCAGGATCTCGTGCGAGAGCGACACGTACGCGCCGGGCAGCAGCCGCCGCACGATCGCGCCCGCCTCGCGCTCGTGCTCCGGGTTCGCGTACGAGTGCAGGAAGCAGACCGCGACCGCCTCGACGCCCTCGGCCGCGAGGCGCCGGCACGCGTCCTCGACGCCGGCGCGGTCGAGCGGCTCGTGCTCCGCGCCCGAGGCGAGCAGCCGCCCGCCGACCTCGCGCGTGAGATGCCGCGGCACGAGCGGGCGGTGGCGATGGAAGAACAGGTCGTAGGCCTCCGGGCGGTTGCCGCGGCCGATCGCGTAGACGTCGCGCGTGCCGCGCGTGACGATGAGCCCGGTCTTCGCGCCCTTGCGCTCGATCAGGGTGTTGATCGCGGTGGTCGAGCCGTGGATCAGCTCGCCGATCGCGCCGGGATCGACCGCGCTCTTCTTCAGGCAGTCGATGATGCCCTGGACGAGCTGCGCCGGCGTCGTGAGCGACTTCGCCTGCGAGAAGGCTCCGCTGGCCTCGTCGAAGGCCATGAGGTCGGTGAAAGTGCCGCCGATGTCGATCGCCACGAACACGCCCGCCCCCTATGCGCCGCGCGCGCGTTCCTTCAGCGTGTCCGGGTCGCCGGAGAACACGAAGTCGCGCATGAACGCGTGCTTCACCGCGTGGGCCCGGGCGAGCGCGTCGGGATCGAGAACGTAATACGCGTAGGTCTCGGCGAAGTCCTCGATCGCGCTCGTCTCCGCGTAGGGCGTGATGCAGGACGACCCCGGATAGAGATGCATCACCCAGTGCTTCTTCACGCGGCTGCCGATGACGAGGAAGAAGACGAAGTGCCCGATCTCGTGCAGCAGCATGTGGAAGAACAGGTCCGGCGAGTCGAAGTCGTAGACGTAGACCCGCCGCTCCTCCTGCAGGAACTCGGCGCGCGGGCGCGAGCAGGCGAAGCGGCTGGACGGGAGCGACGGCACCGGGTCGGGCGCGGCCTCGGGCAGATACACGATCTCGCGCAGGCCCTCGAGATGGAACGCGGGCACGAGGTCGAC
>DATDMW010000229.1:0-2153 GCA_036518595.1 Burkholderiales bacterium | reverse complement strand
GTACCTTTTTTTTTTTCGCCCCGTCATCTCAGGGGCGACCCTCCCGGCCTTGGTAGACTTCGGGAGCATCGTCCGCCCCGACGCCGAATGACACGATTCTCTGCGGAGGAGCTCGAGCGCCGACGCGCAAGTGCTCCACGTCCCGAGTTCCCTCCCGAGCTGCCGATCTCCGCCAGGCGCGCGGAGATCGCCGCCGCCCTGCGCGACCACCCGGCAATCATCGTCAGCGGCGAGACCGGCTCCGGGAAGACGACGCAGCTCCCCAAGATCTGCCTCCAGGCGGGTCGCGGTGTCGCGGGCATGATCGGGCACACCCAGCCGCGGCGCATCGCCGCGCGGGCCACCGCCGCGCGCATCGCGCAGGAGCTCGGGGCCGAGACGGGCGGAGCGGTCGGCTACAAGATCCGGTTCACCGACAAGGTCGGTCCGCGGACCTACGTGAAGCTCATGACCGACGGCATCCTGCTCGCCGAGACCCAGGGCGACCGCGATCTGCTCCAGTACGACACGCTCATCATCGACGAGGCGCACGAGCGCAGCCTCAACATCGATTTCCTGCTCGGGTACGTGCGTGGGCTGCTTCCGCGGCGGCCCGATCTCAAGCTGATCGTCACCTCGGCGACGCTCGATGCCGAGCGCTTCTCGCGGCAGTTCGCTTTCGATGGCAGGGCGGCACCGGTGATCGAGGTCTCCGGGCGCCTGTACCCGGTCGAGATCCGGTATCGCCCGGTCGGCGAGGACGACGACGAGCGCGACCTCGAGCAGGCGATTGCGGACGCGGTGGACGAGCTTGCGCTGGCCGGTCCGGGCGACGTGCTCGTGTTTCTCCCGGGCGAGCGCGAGATCCGCGAAGCCGCCGAGACGTTGCGCAAGCATCATCCTGCGCACACGGAGATCCTTCCGCTCTACGCGCGCCTGTCGGCCGCCGAGCAGGAACGCGTATTCAAGCCGCACCCGGGACGCCGCATCGTTCTCGCGACCAACGTCGCCGAGACTTCGCTCACCGTGCCCGGTGTGCGCTACGTCGTCGACGCGGGGCTCGCGCGGGTGAAGCGCTACAGCTACCGCAACAAGGTCGAGCAGCTGCGCGTCGAGCCGGTATCGCAGGCGTCGGCGAAGCAGCGCGCGGGACGCTGCGGCCGCATCGCGAACGGCATCTGCATCCGCCTCTACGCCGAGGACGACCACGACTCGCGGCCCGCCTTCACCGATCCGGAGGTGCTGCGCTCGTCGCTCGCCGGCGTGATCCTGCGCATGAAAGCGCTCGGCCTCGGAGACGTCGAGGCCTTTCCTTTCATCGATCCGCCCGCGCCGAAGGCGATCCAGGACGGCTACGCGCTGCTCTCCGAGCTGGGAGCCGTCGGCGACGACCGTGAGCTCACGGAGACCGGACGCCAGCTCGCGCGGCTTCCGCTCGATCCGCGGATCGGCCGCATGATCCTCGCAGCCCTCTCGGAGAACGCCCTCGAGGAGGTGCTGATCATCGCCGCCGCGCTGTCGGTGCAGGATCCGCGCGAGCGGCCGCTCGAGCGCGCCCCCGCGGCGGACGAGGCGCACAAGCGCTTCGAGGACGAGAAGTCGGATTTCCTGTCCTACCTCAAGCTCTGGAAGTTCTTCGAGGATGCGCTCGCTCACCGCAAGTCGGGGCGCAAGCTGCACCAGGCCTGCCGGGATCACTTCCTGTCGTTCAGCCGTATGCGCGAGTGGCGCGACGTCCACGCGCAGCTCAAGGAGCTGGTCGCCGAGGGCGGATGGCGCTTCTCGGAGAAGCCGGCGACTTACGCGCAGGTCCATCGCGCGCTCCTGGCCGGCCTTCTCGGGAACGTCGGCATGAAGACCGAGGAGGGCAATTACCTCGGCGCCCGCGGGATCAAATTCTGGATCCACCCGGGGTCGGGCGTCGGCCGGAAGGCAGGGCGCTGGATCGTGGCCGCCGAGCTGGCCGAGACGACGCGTCTCTACGCGCGTTGCGTCGCGACCATCGACCCGGACTGGCTGGAATCGATCGGCGCCCACCTCGTGAAGCGCCACCAGGTCGACCCGCACTGGGAGAAGACGCCGGCGCGGGTCGCGGCGTTCGAGCGCGGCACGCTGTACGGCCTGCCGCTGTACACGAATCGCCGCGTGCACTACGGTCCCATGGACCCGGTCGA
>DATDMW010000228.1:0-5172 GCA_036518595.1 Burkholderiales bacterium | reverse complement strand
GGCGGCGCGGCAGCTGCTGCTCGGCCTCGCCGCGGCCGCCCTCACCTACGGCATCGGCCGGCTCGCGGGCGTGACGCTGTCGTGAGCGGGCAGCTCGACGACGAACTCGGCGCCGGCGCCCGAGCCGGGGCTGCGCGCGGTGATGGTGCCGCCGTGCAGCTCGACCAGGCGCTTCGCTAGCGCGAGGCCGATGCCGAGGCCGCCCCGCCCCTCGGGGTGCCGGCCCTGCACGAACATCCCGAAGAGCTTCGGCAGGAGCTCGGCCGGAATGCCGATGCCGTTGTCGCGCACGCTGAAGCAGGCGCCCTGTCCCACGCGCTTCAGGCTCACCTCGATGCGGCCGCCGGCCGGCGTGTACTTGCCCGCGTTGAGCAGGAGGTTGTCGAGGACCTGCGCGATGCGCGCCGGGTCGCATTCGACCGTCAGCGGCTCGCGCGGGAGATCGAGCTCGAGCGCGTGGCCGCCCGCCGCGACGAGCGGGATCATGGCCTCGATGTGCTGGCGCACCAGCGCGGCGAGATCGACGCATTCCAGGTGCAGCGAGAGCTTGCCCTCGGCGATGCGCGCGGCGTCGAGCAGGTCGTCGACCATGCGCGCGAGGTGCAGGGCGTTGCGCTCGATCATCGCCAGCACGCGCTCGGCGGCGGCGGGGTCGCGCGCGCCCTGGCGCAGGATGCGCACGCCGTTCACGATCGGCGCGAGCGGGTTGCGCAGCTCGTGCGACAGGACCGCGATGAATTCGTCCTTGCGCCGGTCGGCCGCCTCGAGCGCCTGCTCGCGCCGGATGCGCTCGATGATGTCGGCCGCCTGGCGCGCGTAGAGGTCGAGCGCCCGCGACTCGCGCTCGGAGAGGTGGCGCGGCTCGGGATAATGGGTGGAGAGCATGCCGAGCAGGCTGCCGTCCCGGCCCACGAGCGGCGTCGACTGCACCCCCCGGTATCCCGCCTCGGCGGCGACGCGCCGGTACTCGGCCCCGCACTCGGGATCGGCCCGGATGTCGTGGATGGCGTGGCGCCGGCCGCTGCGCAGCGCCCGCGCGCACGCGGAATCGTCGTCCACGGCGACCTCGCGGAAGTGCTCGAGGAACGGCGCGCGGAAGCCGCGCTGAGCCACGATCTCGAGCTTGCCGGTCGCGGGATTGAGGACCTGGACGTTGCCGAGCTCGGTGCCCTGCATGTCGATCGCCGCGCGCAGGATCTCCTGCATCGCGTCGCCCAGCGTACGCACCGAGAGCAGGCGGCTGACGCGCGCGTGCAGCACCTGCAGCGCGGCGAGGTCGGCGGCGGCGTCGAGCGGGTGCGTCGGCGGAGCGGACGGCATGGGGCGGCACCTGTGCCGGGGACGGACGATGTCCCCCGTTCGGCTTATGACCCCCGCGAAGCGGGGGGCGTTCCCCGCCGGGGCGCCCGGACTTCGCCGCCCTTGAAATGCGCGGTGCCCGCCCTCAATCTCGCGCCCAGGCGGACGGGATGCCTTTCCCGCACGCTTTGCCCAGGACAGGAGGACCGCCATGTACGAGTCGTTGTTGACCGTCCCCGGCTGGCTCGCCGAGCTCGACCGCATGCAGCGCGACGTGCAGCAGGCGCTGGGGACGCTGGGGCTGCCGAGCAGCATCCGCGCCGTGGCCCAGGGCGCGTTTCCGCAGATCAACATCGGGGCGACGCCCCGGGAGATCGTCGTCTACGCCTTCGCGCCCGGCCTCGATCCCGCCAGGATCGACGTGACCGTGGACCGCGGCGTGCTGACCCTGTCGGGGCATCGCCTCGACACGCGCCCCGGGCAGGATGCCAAGCGCAGCGTCTACGCCGCCGAGCGCTTCTCGGGCGCGTTCCGGCGCGCGATCAGCCTGCCCGAGGACGCCGATCCCGCGCGCGTGTCGGCGCAGTACCGCGACGGCGTGCTGCGCATCAGCATCGCCCGGCGCGAGTCGGCGCGGCCGAAGCGCGTCGAGATCCAGTGAAATCCCACCATCCGAGAGGAGCCACCGCCATGAACGACCGACAGCTCACGCGCGACGGGGCGCAGCCCGCGCCCGCGATTGCGCCGCGCGTCGACGTGATCGAGGACGCGACGGGCATCAGCATCCTCGCCGACCTGCCCGGCGTGTCGAAGGAGCGGCTTTCGCTGCGCATCGAGGGCGAGACGCTGCAGATCGAGGGCGACGTCGCCTCCGACGCGCCGGAGGGCCTGGAAGCCGTCTACGCGGAGGTGCAGGCGCCGCGGTACCGCCGGGCCTTCACGCTCAGCCGCGAGCTCGACACGGACAAGATCGACGCGAAGCTGAAGGACGGCGTGCTGACCCTGCGCATCCCGAAGGCGGAGCACGCGCAGCCGCGGCGGATCCAGGTGCAGGCGGGCTGAGACCGTCCTGTCGCGCTAGCCGCTGTTGCGCAGGACCGAGGCGATGCCGTTGATGGTGAGGTGGATGGCGCGCACGGTGCGCACCTCGGTGTCGCCGCCGCGGTAGCGCCGCAGGAGCGCGAGCTGGATGTGGTTGAGCGCGTCCAGGTAGGCGAAGCGGTTTCGGATCGAGCGCGCGAGCGTCGGGTTGTCCGCGAGGAAGCCGGTCGCCCCGGTGATCGCGAAGAGCCGCTCGCGCGCCGCGTGCCACTCGGCCCGGATGCGCGGGAACACCGCCGCGCGCACGCCGGCGTCGGCGAGCTCGGCGTAGCGTTCGCCGATGCCGAGGTCGGTCTTGGCGAGCACCATGTCGAGGTTGGAGAGCACCGCGCGGAAGAACGGCCAGCGCTCGTGCATCTCGCGCAGCTCCGCGAGCGTGCCGCGCTTCGTCTCCAGCCATTGCGAGACGGCGGCGCCGAAGCCGTACCACCCCGGCAGCATGACCCGGCACTGGCTCCAGCTGAACACCCAGGGGATCGCGCGCAGGTCTTCCAGGCGCTGCGAGGCTTTTCGCGACGCCGGGCGGCTGCCGATGTTGAGCTTCGCGATCTCGGCGAACGGCGTCGCCTGGCGGAAGTAGTCCATGAAGCCGGGCGTGTCGTGGACGAGGCCGCGGTAGGCGGCGAGCGCGAGCGACGAGAGCGCTTCCATGATCTCGGCGTGGCGGCCATGGCCGTCGGCCGACTGCGTCATGAAGCTCGCCTCGAGCGTCGCCGCGGCCAGGATCTCGAGGTTGTGCCGGCCGTTCTCGGGATCGGCGTACTTGCTCGCGATGACCTCGCCCTGCTCGGTGAGCCGCAGCGCGCCGTCGACGCTGCCCGGCGGCTGCGAGAGCACCGCCTCGTAGCTCGGGCCGCCGCCGCGGCCGACCGTGCCGCCGCGGCCGTGGAAGAGCCGCAGGCGCACGCCGTGCGCGCGGCACACGCGCATCAGGTCGCCGGTCGCCTTGTACAGGGTCCAGCTGGAGGAGAGGTAGCCGCCGTCCTTGTTCGAGTCGGAGTAGCCGAGCATCACCTCCTGCTCGTCGCCGCGGGCGCGCACCCAGGCGCGGTACGCGGGGTTCTCGACCGCCTGGCGCATGATCTCGCCGCAGCGCTCGAGATCGGCGAGCGACTCGAACAGCGGGATGACGTCGACGTCGACCTCTGCACTCCGATCGTGGGGACGCAGCAGCCCGGCCTCGCGCAGGAGCACGCCGACCTCGAGCAGGTCGGACACCGACTCGCAGTGCGAGATGATGTATCGCGACACGGCCGCGGGCCCGAGGTCCCGCTGCGCCTGCGCCGCGGCGTCGACGATGCCGAGCTCGCGCTCGAGCGGCGCGGAATAGGTGAAGTGCGGCGAGCGCAGCGGCCGCGGGCCCGCGAGCTCGCGCGCGAGGAGCGCCGTGCGCGCCGGCTCGTCCAGCGCTTCGTAGCCGGTCTCGACGCCGACCCGCGCGAGGAGCTCGGCGACCGCTTGCGCGTGCGCGTCGGAGCTCTGGCGCAGGTCGATCGCGGCGAGGTGGAAGCCGAAGACGCCGACTTTGCGCCGCAGCGCGCGCAGCCGTCCTTCGGCGAGGAGCGCCGCGCCCTGCGCGTCCAGGGCGCGCGCGATCAGGTCGAGGTCGGCCGCGAATTCGGCGGCGCTCTCGTAAGGCGCCCGCTCGAAGCGCGGCGCGGGCGTCGCCTCCAGGCCCGTGAGCGTCTTCGCCGTGGCCGCGAGCCGGCTGTAGATGCCCGAGAGGATGCGCCGGTACGGCTCGTCGGCGCGCTGATCGGCGTCGTCGCCCGAGCGCGCGGCGAGCTCGAGCACCTCGCGCGGCGTGGGCATCAGCCGCTGCGAGAGACCGAGCTCGCGTCCGAGCTGGTTCACCTCCTCCATGTAATGCGCGAGGATCATGCGCGCCTGCTGCGACACCGCGATCTCGAGCGTGTGCGCGCCCACGTTCGGATTGCCGTCGCGGTCGCCGCCGACCCAGCTGCCGACCGTGAGGAAGGGCGCGAGCCACGGCTCGCGCTCGAGCGCATAGCGCGCGCGCAGCGCCTCCTCCAGGTCCGCGTACAGCCGCGGGATCTCCGGGATGAACGTCAGCCGGAAATACGCGAGCGCGTTCGCGATCTCGTCCGCGACCGCGAGCTTCGTCAGGCGCAGCATCGCCGTCATCCACAGCCGCAGCACCTCCGCGCGCAGCGCCCGGTCGCGCGCGGGCGTCGCCGGCAGCAGGATCAGCCGCGCGATCTCGCGCTCGCACTCGAGAATGCTCTGGCGCTGCACCTCCGTCGGATGCGCCGTCAGCACCGGGCTCACCCGCGCCCGCGCGAACCACGCGAGAAGATCGCTCGCCGTCCTCCCCTCCGCCGCGCGCTCGAGCGCATACCCGAAGCTCCCCGGCCGGGGCGGCGAGCCGCTTTGCGCGTGCGCCTGCCGCCGGCGGTGCTGGTGCGCGTCCTCCGCGATGTTGAGCAGGAGCGAGAAATAGCTGAACGCCCGCACCACGTGCAGCGTCTCCTCGATCGGCAGCGCGTCGAGCTGCGCCTCGAGCTCCGCCTTCACGCCTTGAGCCTCGCCCGCGAGCGCCGGATCCGAGAGCGAGCGCCGGAACCGCACCGCCGTCTGCCGGATCGACTCGACCAGATCGCGCGTCCGCGGCCCGACCTGCTCCGCGATCACGTCGCCGAGCAGGCGGCCGAGGAGACGGCGGTCTTCGCGGAGGAGGAGCTCCTTTTCTTCCGGTGCGGGTGAAACGGCGTCCACGCGGAGATTATGCCCCGCGCGGCTCGCTCGGGGAGC
>DATDMW010000227.1:0-2443 GCA_036518595.1 Burkholderiales bacterium | reverse complement strand
CTGCGCCGCGCGCTCGGGCGCCACCTGCCGGAGGCGATCGTCGAGCGTCCAAAGCAGCCCTACCGGGCTCCCGACGCCGAGAGCTTCGCCGGGCCGGACGCGCCGGAGTACGTGCGCGCGCTGCTGTCGCCGCAAGCCGTCGCCCGCGCGGGCTATTTCGAGCCGCGCGCCGTAGCCCATCTGGCGGCGAAGTGCGCTCGCGGGCAGCCGCCCGTTTCCGCCGGCGACAACATGGCCTTCATGGCCGTGCTCTCGACGCAGCTCCTGCACGCGCGCTTCGTCGGCGCTTTGATCTGAAAGGCGCGCCGCTGCGTGAATCCGGTGTCACGAAGGTCCGCTATCGTCATCTCCGCTACCCACCCGGATGGAAAATGAACCACGACATCACCCAGGCCGTACGCGGTTTCATCGCAGAGAATTTCCTGTTTCGCGACGAGGCTGACGCGATCGCGAGCGACGCCTCGCTCCTCGAGGCGGGGATCATCGACTCGACCGGCGTGCTCGAGCTGGTCTCGTTCCTCGAGACCACCTTCGGCATCGAGGTCGCCGACGAGGAGATGCTGCCGGAGAACCTCGACTCCATCCGTGCGATCACGGGCTACGTCAGCCGCAAGCTGAGCGAGCGGCGCATCGAGCTGGTCGCCTGAATCCGTGCGCGTCGAACGGTTCCTGTGGGAGGCGGCGGAGCGCTTCCCCGACAAGACCGCCGTCGTCGCCGGAGACGCGCGGCCGACCTATGCCGAGCTCGCCGGCCGCGCCGCAGGGCTTGCGCGCGAGCTGAAGCGCCGCGGCCTGCGCCGCGGCGACCGCGTCGCCCTCTTCCTGCACAACTCGGTCGAGGCGGTCGCCGGCGTGTTCGGCGTGCTCGCCGCGGGCGGCGTATTCAGCGTCGTGAACCCGGGCACCAAGGCCGACAAGCTCGCCTACATCCTGAACAACGCGCGTGCCTCGGCGATCATCACGGAGCCGCGGCTCGCCGCCGTCGCGAAGGAAGCGGCGGCCCTCGCTCCTTCGATCCTGGACTTGATCGAAACCCCGTTTGATTTTCCGGCAGATGACGCACGGCCGGTCGGCGGCATCGACCTCGACCTGGCGATGATCGTCTACACCTCGGGATCGACCGGCTTCCCGAAGGGCGTGATGATGACGCACGCGAACATCGACGCCGCGGCGACGTCGATCACCACTTACCTGGAGAGCCGCGCCGACGACGTCGTCCTCTCGGTGCTGCCGATGGCGTTCGACTACGGGCTCTACCAGGCCCTGATGTGCGCCAAGGTCGGCGCGACGCTCGTGCTCGAGAAGTCGTTCACCTATCCCGCGGTCGTGCTGGAGAAGCTGCGTGCGGAGAAGGTCAGCGGCCTGCCCCTCGTGCCGACGCTGGCGGCAATGCTGCTGCAGATGAAGCAGCTCGAGCCGGGCCTCTTCCCTCACCTGCGCTACCTGACCAATACCGCCGCCGCGCTGCCGCCGGCCCACATCGCCCGCCTGCGCCAGATCTTCCCTCAGGCGCGGGTCTACTCGATGTACGGCGTGACCGAGTGCAAGCGCTGCACGTGGCTGCCGCCCGAGCAGCTCGACGTGCGCCCCTCCTCCGTCGGCATCCCGATTCCCGGCACGGAGGCGTGGATCGTCGACGAGACGGGCGAGCGCGTGCCGCCCGGCACGACCGGCGAGCTGGTGATCCGCGGCGCGCACGTCATGAAGGGCTACTGGGAGAACGAGGAGGCGACGCGCCGCGCGCTTCGCCCGGGGCCGTACCCGTGGGAGAACGTGCTCTACACCGGCGACCTCTTCAAGGCCGACGAGGAAGGCTACCTCTACTTCGTCGCGCGCATGGACGACATCATCAAGACGCGCGGCGAGAAGGTGAGCCCGCGCGAGGTGGAGAACTGCCTGTACGAGATCCCGGGCGTTCGCGAGGCCGCGGCGATCGGCGTTCCCGACGCGGTGCTCGGCAACGCGATCAAGGCAGTGATCGCCGCCGATCCCGGCGCCGGGCTCACCGAGCGGGACATCATTCGCCATTGCGCCGCGCGGCTGGAGGATTTCATGGTGCCCAAGCACGTCGAGTTCCGCGGCGAGCTGCCGAAGAGCGAGAACGGCAAGATCGCGCGGCGGGAGATCGCGAGCGAAGCGGCAGAGGTGATCGCATGAGCGACGCGTCCGACCCGATCGCGCTCTCGATCGATCCGGCCGCCGAGACCGAGCGCATCTGCGGCGTGCTGCGCCAGCAGGTGCTGCGGCTCCTGCGCCGGCGCGGCGTGGTGCTCGGGCTCTCGGGCGGCGTCGACTCGAGCGTGGTCGCCGCGCTTTGCGTGCGCGCCTTCGGCCCGACGGCGGTGTTCGGCGTGCTGATGCCCGAGCAGGATTCCGATCCCGACAGCCTGCGCCTCGGCCGCACGGTGGCGAGCTGGCTCGGCATCGACATCGCGATCGAGGA
>DATDMW010000226.1:0-2682 GCA_036518595.1 Burkholderiales bacterium | reverse complement strand
CGATCGCGGCCGCCGACGCCGACCGTGCGGGCCTCGCCACGCTCGGCGCGAGCGCGAGGGCGCGCGCGCGATCGGAATTCACCTGGGCCGCGAACGCCGCCAGGCTCGAGTCGATCCTCATGGGAGGCGGCTGATGTGCGGCATCGTCGGCGCGGTGCTCGCCGGCGGCGGCGACGTGCGGCTCGACGACGCCGTCGCGTGCCTCGAGCACCGGGGCCCGGACCAGAACGCGACGTGGCGCGAGGGCGAGGCGCGCCTGGGGTTCCGCCGGCTCGCCATCATCGATCTCTCCGAGGCCGGCCACCAGCCGATGCATTCGCCCGACGGCCGCTACGTCGTCGTGTTCAACGGCGAGATCTATAACTTCCAGGAGCTGCGCGACGATCTCGAGGCGAAGGGCGAGCGCTTCCGCGGCCACTCCGACACCGAGGTGCTGCTGCGCCTGTTCGCGCGCGAGGGCCTGGAGCGCTGCCTCGCGCGGCTGCGCGGGATGTTCGCGTTCGCGGTGTGGGACCGGCACGAGAAGCGCCTCTCGCTCGCGCGCGACCGCCTCGGCGTGAAGCCGCTCGTGTACGCCGAGACTCCGGCGGCATTCCTCTTCGGCTCGGAGATCCAGTCGTTGTTCGCGCTCGATCCGGGGCTCTCTCGCGAGCCCGACTTCGAGGGCATCGACCATTACCTCACCTTCCAGTACGTCCCCGCGCCGCGCTCGGGCTTCGCCGCGGTGAGGAAGCTCCCGCCCGCGCACGCGATGACCGTGCGCGCCGGCCGCGTCGAGCGCGTGTTCCGCTACTGGGACCTGGACCTCACCCGGAAGAGCGCGCTCTCCTTCGGCGAGGCCTGCGAGGCGCTGCGCGAGCAGGTGCTCGAGGCGACCAAGCTGCGCCTGGTGAGCGACGTGCCGCTCGGCGCGTTCCTTTCCGGCGGCATCGACTCGTCGATCACGGTCGCGGCGATGGCGCGCCTCGGGGCGTCACCCCTGCGCACCTTCTCGATCGGCTTCGAGGACGAGCGCTTCAACGAGCTGCCGCACGCGCGCGAGATCGCGACGCACCTCGCCACCGAGCACCACGAGATGATGGTCAAGGCCGACGCGGTCGACGTGATGCCCAAGATGATCGAGCACCTCGGCGAGCCGCTCGCCGACAACTCGGTGATGCCCACGTACTACGTCTCGAAGTTCGCGAAAACCGGCGTGACGGTCGCACTGACCGGCGACGGCGGCGACGAGGTGTTCGCCGGCTACCGGCGCTTCTACCAGATCCGGCGCATGGAGTGGCTCGCGCGTTCGGGCCTCGTGCCGCTGTGGCGCGGGATCCGCAAGCTTGCGATCGCCGTCGAGAACAGCACGCACCCCGGCCGTCCGCCGCGGCGCTTCCCCGCGACGCGCGCCGACGAGAGCCTCGGACTCGACGGCGTCGCGCGCTACCAGCACCTGCTCGCCTTCTTCTCCGACGAGGAGAAGGCGGGCCTGGTGACGCCGTATTTCCGTGACCGTGCCGGGCGCGTCGATCCCGCCGCGTACCTGACCGCGCATTTCGAGCGCCCGGGCGACGACGTCGTGAACCGCTATCTCTATCTCGACCTGAGCACCTACCTGCCCGAGGACATCCTGTTCAAGGTCGACGTCACCAGCATGGCGAGCTCGCTCGAGTGCCGCTCGCCGTTCCTCGATCACAAGCTGATCGAGTTCGCCGCGACACTGCCCGGGCGCTACAAGCTCTCGGCCGCGGGCCGGCACAAGCACATCCTGAAGGAGGCGTTCGCAGCGTGGCTGCCGCCGGGGTTCATGGACCGGCCGAAGAAGGGCTTCTCGGTGCCGCTCGCGCGCTGGCTGAAGCAGGACCTCGCCGACATGATGCGCGACACGCTCGTCTCGCGTAGGACGCTCGCGCGCTGGTTCCGCCAGGACGTGATCGAGCGCTACGTCGACGAGCACGTCTCGGGCCGCGCCTCGCACACGAACCGGCTGTGGCCGTTGTTCGTGCTGGCGCTGTGGGCCGAGCGGTTCAGCGTCCAAGTTTGAGGGGAAGCCATGTCACTGATTCTCGGCATCCATACCGGACACGAATCCTCGGCCGTCCTGTTCGATGATGCGACGCTGATTGCGGCGGTCTCGAATGAGCGCCTGTCCCGCATCAAGAACGACGGCGGCAAGCTGTCCGACCTGGCGATCGACGAAGTGCTGCGGCTGGCCGGCCGCCAGCGGGCCGACGTCGAGAGCCTCGCGCTGCTCTACACCTATTTTCCCGAAGAATATTTCGTGCGCGAGACATGGCTGAAAGAGCTTGAGCGCCGCATGCACCGAGCGCGCCGCCGGCGCGCGAACCGCGAGCGGCCCCAGATGTTGCTGTCGAACTTCATCGAACGCCTGAACGCCCGCGGCAAGTCGTTCGACGCCCATTTCCTCCGCGACAGGTTCCTGCGCGACGAGGGTTTCGCGCGCGCGAAGCCGCGCTTCTTCGACCATCACGACGCTCATGCGCTCGCCGCCGCGGTGTACTCGGGTTTCCGCGATTGCGCCGTCGTCACCATGGACGGCGTCGGCGACGAAAACATCAGCCACACTTCCGGCACCTGGCGCGACGGCCGCTATGAGCGTCTGCACGTCACCGATCGTCTCGGCGCGTCGCCCGGCCTCTTCTACTCGCACATCACCCGCCTGCTCGGGTTCCAGCCGAT
>DATDMW010000225.1:0-4231 GCA_036518595.1 Burkholderiales bacterium | reverse complement strand
CGCGCGCCGGCCGAAACCGGGCGTCAGGCGGTGCGGGACAGCAGCTCGCGGTAGCGGGCCCAGTCGAACGCGGGCCCGGGATCGGTCTTGCGTCCGGGGGCGATGTCGGCGTGGCCGACGATGTCGGCGATCGGATAGAGGCGCTTGAGGGTCGCGGTGAGCTCGGCGAGCCTGCGGTACTGCGAGTCCGTATACGGGACGTCGTCGGCGCCCTCGAGCTCGACCCCGATCGAGAAGTCGTTGCAGCGATCGCGCCCCTTCCAAGTCGAGGCGCCCGCGTGCCAGGCGCGGCACGCGCAGGGCACGAACTGGAGCAGCTCGCCGCCGCGCCGGATCAGGAAATGCGACGAGACGCGCATGCCGCGCAGCGTCTCGTAGTACGGATGGGCACCGCAATCCAGCGTGTTCGTGAACAGGCGCACGATCCCGTCTCCCCCGAAATCGCCCGGGGGGAGGCTGATGTTGTGGACCACGAGCAGGGTCAGGGCCTCGCCCGCCGGTCTCAGGTCCCAGTTCGGCGATGGGACCTGGAGCGCCTCGCGCAGGATCCCGATTTCCACGGCGGTTGCGCGCGAGCTCACGCGGGCGGAGCGTGCGCTCGCTATTGGATGCCCAGCCGCTCCATGCGGTAGCGCAGCGCCCGGAAAGTGATCCCGAGCAGCTTCGCCGCCGCGGTGCGGTTGAAGCGGGTCTTTTCGAGCGCCTCCAGGATGGCATCGCGCTCGATGCGGTCCAGGTATTCCTGGAGCGGCCACTTCGCGTTCGGGGCCGGCTCGGCGACCGTCCCCGGGACCGCGAGCTGGAGATCTTCGGGCTCGATGTTCTGCCCGCCCGACAGAGCGGTCGCGCGCTCGAGGATGTTCTCGAGCTCGCGCACGTTACCCGGGAAATCGTACGCGGCAAGCGCCTTCTGCGCGGCTTCCGACAGCCGCGGCGCCGCCCTGCCGCCGGCCGCCGACAGCCGGTCCAGGACCGCGCCCGCGAGGATCGCGATGTCCTCGCGGCATTCGCGCAGCGGCGGCATCTTCAGCTCGATCACGGCGAGCCGATAGTAGAGGTCCTGCCGGAATTTGCCGGACTCGACCCGCGCGGTCAGGTTCTGGTGCGTCGCGCACATGACGCGGACGTCCACGGGGTCCTCGGCCGTCGCGCCGATCTTGCGCACCCGCTTCTCCTGGATGGCGCGGAGGAGCTTGACCTGCATCCCGAGGGGCAGGTCGGCGACCTCGTCGAGGAACAGCGTGCCGCCGCTCGCGGCCTGGAAAAAGCCGTCCTTGTCCGTCTCGGCTCCCGTGAAAGCGCCCTTCTTGTAGCCGAAGAACTCGCTTTCCATCAGATTCTCGGGGATCGCCCCGCAGTTCACCGCCACGAAAGCCTTGTCCTGGCGCGCGCCCTTGCCGTGGATGAGCCGCGCCGCGAGCTCCTTGCCGCTGCCCGACTCGCCCGTGATGTAGATCGGCGCCTGGCTGCGGGCAAGCTTCTCGATCATCGAGCGCACCTGCTCGATGGCCGGGCTCACGCCGAGGAGCTGCGGCTCGCCGGGTTTCGCGAGCGACGGCCGCTGCGGCAGCGAGAGCGCGGACTTGACCAGCGCGCGCAGCTGCTCGAGCGACAGCGGCTTGGTGACGTAGTCGAACGCGCCCGCCTTCAGCGCGGCCACCGCGTTCTCGGTGCTGCCGAACGCCGTGATCACCGCGACCGGCAGGTCATTGCAATGCGCGCCGATGTGGCGCACGAGCTCGAGGCCGTCCCCGTCGGGCAGCCGCATGTCGGTCAGGCAAAGATCGTACTGGCGGTCCTGCAGCCGCGCCTTGGCGGCGGACACCGAGCCGACGCAGTCGACCGCCAGGCCCATGCGTACCAGCGAGATCTCGAGCAGCTCCCGGATATCGGCCTCGTCGTCGATGACCAGCACCGAGCCCTGCTGACGCGATGAAGCGCTCCTGCGCTCCGCTCGCCGGTTGGTCACGTCTGCCATAGGATCCTGAAGTCCGCCCCCTGTTCGCGATCGAGATAGTCGAGCGTGGCGCCGTTTGCCGCGCACAGCTCGCGCGCGATGTACAGTCCGAGGCCGGTCCCGCTCGCGAAGGTGGTGAAGAACGGCTCGAACAGCTGCGCTTGCAGCTCCCTGGGCACGCCCTCGCCGTCGTCGATGACGTGCAATTCTACCCGATTGGCCCGCTGCGAGACCTGCACACGGACGCTGCCCGGCCGCCGTTTGCTGTGCCGGCAGGCGTTGCCGAGCAGGTTCCAGAGCACCTGGTTCAAGTGCACGCGGTCGAAATCGACCGAGGCGTCCAGCTCGGCTTCCACCACCAGGCACTCGCGCGGCACGCTGTCCTTGACCGCGAATTCGTCGACGAACGCGAGCAGATACGGCCGCAGCCGTATCTGCTCGGGCTGGACGCGGTCGCGGCGGCTGAGCTGCAGCACGTCGCGCACCATGCGGTCGAGCCGCTCGGTGTTGTCGCGGATGATCTGCACGAGGCGGTCGCGCTGCGTCGATCGCGATTCCTCGACCAGGAGATCGCCCGCGTGCCGCATGGCGGACAGCGGATTGCGGATCTCGTGCGCGATGTTGGCCGTCAGGCGGCCGAGCGCGGCCAGCTTGAGCTGCTGCGCCTGCTCCTGCAGCTTCGACAGGTCCTCGAGGAACACCAGGTCGACGCTGCCGCCGGCGGTGCCCGCGGGGACGAAACGCGCGCGCACGAGGCGCCCGCTCGCCGGAAGGCGCAGGCTCACGCTCGCCGGCCCCCCGCCGCCGCGCCACGCGGCGAGGCGCCGCGCGAGCTCGTCCGAATAATCGTCGATCTGCCCGCGCTCCGGCGGCTCGCGCTCGAGCAGCGCGCCCACACGGCGGTTGTGCTGGCGCACCAGGCCGTTGGCATCGACTACGAGCACGCCGTCCTGGACGTCCTGGATCACGAGCTCGTTGATCCGCATCTGGTTGGCGAGGTCGGTGCCGCGCTGGCGCGCGACCCGCTCGTTCACGATCAGGCGCTGCGCGAGCTGGTTCGTGATCAGCGCCGTCGCGAAGTAGCCGATCGACATCAGTCCCGGCTGGAGGAAGGCCGCGGTCGGCGTGTCCTGGAATAGGACCCAGTACGACTGCTCGAGCAGCAACGCGATCGAGGCGATCGCGGCGTAGAACAGCATCAAGCGTCCGCGGCTCACCATGGCGGCGGCGGCGAGCGAGATGAGCAGCATCACGCCCAGGCCGCTGCGCATTCCGCCCGACGCGTACATGAGCAGCGTGATCGCGACGACGTCGGTGATGACGTGGAGCGTGAGCTGGAAGCTGAAGTGCGCCGGGCTCTTGCGCAGGACGATGTGATACGCGATGGCGAGCCCGAGGTACGCCATGCTCGTATATCGGAACGCGGCGAGGTCGTGGTTCCCGAGAGCCAGCTCGTTCCCGTAGATCAGGACGGCGAGCAGGAAGACGGAGGCGACGCCGATGCGGTAGAAATTGAAATACCGCAGCGAGGTCCAGAACGATCCTTCGGCCTCCGCCTGCGCGGACGGCCAGGAAAGGAGCGCGAGCCCGGCCACGGCGCTCAGCCCGCCAGCCGGCGATGCTCTTCGCTGCAGTAGAAGCGGCCGGCGACGGGCAGCGCCTCGCGCTCGGGCAGGTTCAAGCCGCAATGCGCGCACGGGACCATGCGCTCGACGACGGGCCGCGTCGGGCGGCGCGGCGCGCTCGCGCGCGTCATGCCGCGCACGATCACGTAGACGAGCGTCACGGCGAGGGCAATGAGCAGCAGTCTCAAGGCGTTGGTGCTCCGCAAAGCGTCGTTCCGCGACGCATTATACCGGTCGATCTGCTACGATTGGCTCGATGAGCGAAGCTCGCCGCTGACGGCGGCCGCCCGATGTTTCGATGGCTTTTCGGAAACCGCAGGGCGAGCGAGCCTGCGGCCGCGGTCGCCGGGGCGCCGAGCATCGAAGAGGCTCTCGGCCATCACCGCGCAGGGCGCCTGGCGGAAGCCGACGCGCTGTATCGCCGCATCCTCGAATCCGACCCCGCGAACATCGACGCCGCGCATTTTCTCGGCGTGCTCGCGTACCAGCGGGGCGACCTCGCGCAGGCCGCGGAGCGGATCTCCGCGGCTCTCGCGCGCAATCCCGCGAACGCTCCGGCGCAAAACAATCTCGGCAATGTGCTCGACGCCCAGGGCCGGCACGACGACGCGCTGCGCTGCTACCTCGAGGCGCTCGCGCTCGAGCCCGA
>DATDMW010000224.1:0-3458 GCA_036518595.1 Burkholderiales bacterium | reverse complement strand
CGGAGCGCGCGAGCCCGTCGACCGCGGCGCGGCGCGCGGAGTGGACGCTCGAGCGCGACTATCCGTTCGGCGCCTCCTTCCTCGCCATGTGCCACGCCTGGCGCTCGCCCGCGGGCGAGGCGCGCGTCGTGGTGAAGGGCGCGCCGGAGACCGTCCTGCCGCTTTGCGCGATGGAGCCCGAGGAGCGGAATGCGGCGCTCGAGGAGGCGGCATCGGCGGCGGCCAGGGGGGTGCGGCTGCTCGCCGTGGGCGAGGCGCCGTGGGGCGCGGCCGCCTGGCCCGACGACCCGTCGCGGTACGGCTTCCGCTGGCTGGGCTTCGTCGCGCTCGCCGATCCGCTGCGCGCTTCGGTGCCCGAGGCGGTGGCGCTGTGCCGCCGCGCGGGCATCCGCGTGGTGATGATCACGGGCGATCACGCCGCCACGGCGCAGGCGATCGCGCGCCAGGCCGGGATCCCGGTCGACACGGGCGTGCTGACCGGCGCCGAGCTCGCGCGCATGGACGACGCCGCGCTCGCCGCGGCGGTCCGCCGAACGTGCGTGTTCGCGCGCATCCTGCCCGAGCAGAAGCTGCGGCTCGTCGCCGCGTACAAGGCCGACGGCGAGGTGGTCGCCATGACCGGCGACGGCGTGAACGACGCGCCCGCGCTCAAGGCCGCGCACATCGGCGTGGCGATGGGCCGGCGCGGCACCGACGTCGCGCGCGAGGCGGCGGCGCTGGTGCTGCTCGAGGACGATTTCGGCTCGATCGTGCACACCGTGCGCCTGGGCCGTCGCATCTACGCCAACATCCGCAACGCCATGTCGTACCTCGTCGCCGTTCACGTGCCGATCGCGGGCATGTCGTTCCTCCCGGTCGTGTTCGGCTGGCCGGTGTTCCTGTTCCCGGTGCACGTGGTGTTCCTCGAGTTCGTCATCGATCCCGCGTGCTCGATCGTGTTCGAGGCCGAGGAGACCGACGCCGACGCGATGGAGCGGCCGCCGCGCGCGCCCGCCGAGCGGCTCTTCGGCGCGCGCATGCTGGCCGGAAGCCTGGCGCTGGGCGCCGCGGTGCTGGTCGTCACCTGCGCCGCGTACGCCTGGATGGCGCACTCCGGGCGCGCGGAGGCCGAGGTGCGCGGCTTCGGCTTCGCCGCGATCGTGTTCGGGAATCTGGCGTTGATCCTCGCGAGCCGCTCGCGCGACCGCACGATCGCCGAGACGCTCGCGCGCCCGAACCGGGCGCTGTGGTGGGTGGTGCTCGGAACGCTCGCCGCGCTCGCCGCGTCGCTCTACGTGCCGGAGGTCGCGGCCCTGTTCCGCTTCGGCCCGCTCGGGGCCGCCGAGCTGGGGGCGGCGTTCGCGGCGGGGACGGCCGCGGTGATCGTCGGCGAGGCCGTCAAACGGTCGCGGCGACCCGCCTAGAGCGTGCGCACGGTCGTCCCGCGCTCGCGCTCGTGGCGATCCTGGCAGGCGGTGCAGCGCAGCGCGGTCGGCTGCGCGGCCAGACGCGCGTACGGGATGTCGGCGCCGCATTCGTGGCAGGTGCCGTACTCGCCCGTGTGGATGCGCCGCAGGGCGCGCTCGACCTCGTGCAGCTCGAGCACGTCGCGCGCGACGGCCGAGACGTCGAGGGAGGACTCGAGGTCGGCGACCGCCTCGTCGTCGGTCTCGTCCCTCCGGTTGGCGAAGCCGACGTCGCCGGGCCGCTCGGCCGGATGCAGGCCGGCGCGCACTTCGTCGTACAAGGCCTCGGCGCGCCGCTGCAGCCGCTCGACGAGGGACTCGCGCTGCTCGAGCGTGAGGTAGCGCACGGCCGTCACCGGCACACGAGGACGGGCACGCGCGAGTGCGTGAGCACCTTGCTGGTTTCGCTGCCGAGCAGCATCGCCGAGAGGCCGCGGCGCCCGTGCGAGGCCATGACGACGACGTCGCAGCGCTTCGCGCGCGCGGCGCGGATGATGGCCTTCCAGGCCTGCGCGTCGGTGGCGAGCACCGAGCCGTACGGAACGCCGGCAGTCTGCGCCTCGATCTCGACGGCGGCGAGCGCCTTGCGGCCCTCGCGCTCGGCCAGCTCGGTGTAGCGGGTGCGCGACATCCGTGGCCCGAAGGCGGCGCCTTCGCTGTAGACCGGGTCGGGGTAGGGCTGCACCGCGTAGACCGCGGTGAGCCGGGCTTTGCAGGTTTTCGCCAGGCGCGCGGCGGCCCTCACCGCCTTGCCCGAGAGCTTGCTGCCGTCGGTCGCCACCAGGATGTGCTTGTACATGTTCTTGCTCCTTTCTTGCCTTGGAGCTCACGATAGCGCCGCTCCGTCACGCCCCTTTGATCTGTGTCAAATCCGCTTTCCGCGCGAAGGCTAGATTTGGCCACCATGGCCAGACGCCCGGAGGAGATGACGATGTCGAAGGCGCTTTCGACGATCCGCGACGAGCACCGCTCGATCGGCGCGATCCTGCACGGCATGGAATACCTGGTCGGGGAGATCCGCGCGCGCAAGGCCAAGGTCGACCCGCGCGTGTTCGCGACGATGCTGTACTACCTGGACACGTTCTCGGAGCGCTATCACCACCCGAAGGAGGACCGCTACCTGTTCGCGCCGCTCAAGCGGCACGGTCCCGAGGCGCATGGCGTGGTCGCGCAGCTCGAGCACGAGCACGCGCAGGGCGGGCAGGCGCTGCGGCGTCTCGAGCAGTACCTGGTCCGCTACGAGGAAGGCGGCGACCGCGAGTTCCCCGCGTTCGCCCGCGCCGTCGACGAGTTCGTCCAGGGCTACTGGGAGCACATGCGCAAGGAGGAGGAGGATCTGTTTCCTCTCGCCGAGAAGCTGCTCACGGCCGACGACTGGCACGTGGTCGACGCCGCCTTCGCCGAGAATCGCGACCCGCTCGCCGCCGAGCGCGACACGCGCGACTACCAGAAGCTGTTCACGCGCATCGTCAACATCGCGCCGCCGCCGATCGGCGTCGGCCCCCAGTCACGCTGATCCGTCCCCGACGGAGGTCCCCTTGCTCATGACCGCGTATCCGGTGAAGGTGCAGGATCTGCTGCTGAACTCGCCGCAGTTCGCCGAGCTCGGCAAGAAGGACCTCGCGCGCCTCGCCGCGGCGACGAGCCGCGTGCGCGCGCCAGCGGGCACGGTCCTTTTCCGCCGCGGCGAGCCGTGCGCCGGCGTCTACGTCATCGTCTACGGGCAGGTGAAGCTCGCCGTGCACGGCGCCGAGGGCGCCGAGAAGATCCTCGAGATCCTCGGGCCCGGTCAGACCTTCGGCGAGCCCTTCATGTTCCTCGACGAGCCGCACCTCAGCTTCGCCGAGACGCTCGCCGACTCGCTGCTGCTCCTCGTCGGCAAGGCGGCGGTGCTGCAGACCATCGCGGGCAACGCGCACTTCGCCAAGACGATGCTCGCGAGCATGGCGCAGCGCCTGCAGCGCGTGTTCACCGACATCGAGGCCTACACCCTGAAGAGCGGCTCGCAGCGCG
>DATDMW010000223.1:0-4563 GCA_036518595.1 Burkholderiales bacterium | reverse complement strand
CCCAACACCGTGCTCGCGCGCGAGCACCCGGCGCATTTCCGCCTCGACGGGCGCTACTTCGCGGCGTGCGACGAGAGCGGGGCGCCGCTCAAGCCGCAGTACTCGATCTCCAAGCCCGAGCGGCCCGACGTCCTGCTCTCGCGCCTGCCCGACGGCCGCTTCGTCAGCTACTTCGGCGACCTGCATCCCTCCTACTTCGGCAACGTGGTGAAGGCGCTCGGCTCCGCGCGGCAGGGGTACCCGGTGGTCTCGCGCGTGCTGGCGAAAAAGCAGCCGAGCTCGGGCGAGCAGCCGTCGAAGTTCTTCGCGGACCTCGCGCGCGAGCTGCTCGCGACGGTGCACGAGGTGAAGCGCCTGACGCCGACCATCGTCGAGGTGGTGGTGCGCGCCCCGCTCGCCGCGCGCAAGTTCGAGCCGGGACAGTTCTACCGGCTGCAGAACTTCGAGACGCTCTCGCCCCTGGTGAGCGGCTCGGCGGGCGCGACGAGGATGCAGATGGAGGGGCTGGCGTTGACCGGCGCATGGGTCGACAAGTCCCGCGGGCTGATCTCGACGATCGTGCTCGAGATGGGCGGCTCTTCGGATCTCTGCGCCATGCTGAAGCCGGGCGAACCGGTGGTGCTCATGGGCCCGACCGGGACGCCGACGCACATCGCGGCGAACGAGACGGTGATCCTCGCGGGCGGCGGCCTGGGCAACGCGGTGCTGTTCTCGATCGGCCAGGCGTTCCGCGCGCGCGGCTCGAAGGTGCTCTACTTCGCCGGCTACAAGAAGGTGGTCGACCGCTACAAGGTCGCCGAGATCGAGAACGCGGCCGACGTCGTCGTGTGGTGCTGCGACGAGGAGCCGGGCTTCCGGCCGACGCGACCGCAGGACAGGACCTTCGTCGGCAACATCGTGCAGGCGATGGATGCGTACGCCGAGGGGCGCCTCGGGCGCGTCACGCTTCGGATGGACGACGCGGACCGGCTGATCGCGATCGGCTCCGACCGCATGATGGCGGCGGTCGGCCGCGCGCGCCACGACGTGCTGAAGCCGCACCTCAAGCCGCACCACTTCGCGATCGGCTCGATCAACTCGCCGATGCAGTGCATGATGAAGGAGATCTGCGCGCAGTGCCTGCAGCCGCACCACGACCCGCGCACGGGGAAGACGAGCTACGTGTTCTCCTGCTTCAACCAGGACCAGGAGCTCGACTGCGTCGACTTCGGCGCGCTGTCCGAGCGGCTCAGGCAGAACTCGCTGCAGGAGAAGCTCGCCGCGCAGTGGATCCGGCATTGCCTGCCGGAGCTCGCGAAGCAGCGCGAGCGCGTCTAGCCCGGCTCAGCTCCTCAGTTCAGCTCGCCGCGCGGCGGGACCGGCAGCGGGACCACGTCGATCCCCTCCTCGATCAGCTCGTGCGTCTCCTCGAGCGTGGCGACGCCGCGGATGTTCCGGTGCGGCGCTTCCTTGTAATGCATGCGCCGCGCCTGCTCCGGGAACGCCTTGCCGACGTCCTCGGTGTTGGCGAGGATGAAATCGACGACGTCCTTGAGCGTGGGCCGGTCCTTGGCGCCGCCCGGCGCGGGCTTCACGTTGGAGACGTTCGGCCGGCCTTCGCGCGGCGGCTCGCCCTTCGCGATCTTGGCGGTGAGCAGCTTCTCGACGCCGGGACTGCTGCACACCGGGCACGAAAGCAGGCCGGCGGCTCTCTGTCCGTGGAAATCCTCCGAAGACGCGAACCAGCCCTCGAAGCGATGGCGGTCGGGGCAGATCAGCTCGAATACGATCATGCCGGCGATTGTACCGGCAATCGCACGCCGTTTTCAGTGCAAATGCGGCTTCTTCAGGAAGTCGTGGCGGTCGCCCGAGCGCACGCTGACGTGCGATACCTTGCCGTCGCGGCTGATGGTGAGCGGCACATCGGTGCCCGCGGGGCCGAGCTGCCAGACCGCGCGGAACAGGTCGGCGAGCGCGGTGACGCGCCGTCCGCCGACTTCGAGCACGAGGTCGCCGGTCCTGATCTGCGCGCGGTCCGCGGGTCCGCGCGGCGCGACGCCGGCGACGGCCAGCATGCCGCGCACTTCGCTCGCGTACAGCCCGAGCCACGCGCGCGGCGCGCCCGAGCGCGCTCCGAATTTGAGCAGGTCGCCGAGAATGGGCTCGATGAGGTCGATCGGGACGATCATGTTGCCCTGCACGTTCTTGTCGTCGACCTGCTCCTGCACCAGCAGCGATCCGATGCCGAGCAGCTTGCCCTGGTCGCCGCTCAGCGCCGAGCCGCCCCACTGCGGATGCGCGGGCGCGGTGAAGATCGCCTCGTCGAGCACGTATTCCCAGTAGCCCGCGAACTCGCGCCTCGCGACCACGTTCGCCTTCAGCGCGTGCGCGCGTCCGCCGTGGCCGGCGACGATGACCTCGTCGCCCACCGAGCACGAGGCCGCCGACCCGCGCGCGCGCGCGGGAACGCCGAGCCGCCCGAGCGGCTGCACCAGGCCGAAGCCGGTCGCCTGGTCGTACGCGAGCGGCGTGCCGGCGACGGCGACGCCGCGGCTCGTGGTGAGCCACACCGCGCTCGCCTCGGTGATCAGGTAGCCGATCGTGAGCACCAGGCCGTCGTCGCGGATCACCACGCCGTTGCCCGCGCGCTCGGTGCCGAGGATGGGCGCGGTGAACGCGTCCTCCGGGATCTCGGTGCGCACGAGCACCAGCGCGTCGAGCGCCGCGGCGAGCGGGAAATCGTAGTCGGCGGGATCGGGCTGCAGGTTGCCCGGGAAGGCCCAGCTCTCGGTTTCGGCCACGCTAGTTGTTCTTTCGCCGCGATTTCACGCCGCTATCTTAGCGCCGCGCTCGCGCAAAAGCTCGCGCAGCACCGAGCGGTGGCAGCGGCTCTCGTCCTCGCAGTAGCAGCCGACGGAAAAATCGGCCTGGCGCGAGAGGTGCGCGAGCATCTCGAGGATCCGGCCCGCGCCGGGCGCGGCCATCTCGCGGCGATAGCGCCGCGCGAAGCCCGTCCAGCGCTTTCCTTCGAGAGGCGCCGCGCGCGCGAACGCGAACAGCTTGTCGCTCGGCGCGAGCTCGGGCAGCCAGAGATCGAACCAGTCCAGCCGCGCGTAATCGGTCTTGCGCACGCCGCGTGGGAGCTTGCGCACCGTTCCGAGGCGCAGGCCTTCGGCCCGCGCGCGCGGCGTGCCGAGGCGCACGATACGTATCGTCATGCGGGGTCGAATCGCTCGCGATGGTGCCCGGGGCCGGACTCGAACCGGCATGGGGTCGCCCCCGAGGGATTTTAAGTCCCTTGCGTCTACCAGTTTCGCCACCCAGGCGGCGCACGCATTGTCCCACAAGTCGCTGAAACATCGCGCCGCGAAGCGGGTCTATGGCGGGTGCGGCCGCGCGCGACGATACGCGGAGCGGAAACATACACGTCCGGAGCGACCGCATGATTGCTCCGGCGGCAACGACGAAAGGAGTCCCCATGAAAGTCAGCGAAGCGATGACCCGCGACGTGATGCTCATCCTTGCCGATCAATCGATCCAGGAGGCCGCGGCCCTGATGGAGGATTGCGATATCGGGTCCCTGCCGGTCGCCGACAGCGACCGCCTCATCGGCATGATCACCGATCGCGACATCGCGGTGCGCGCGGTCGCGAAAGGCCAGCCGCCCGACACGCCGGTGAGCCAGGTGATGAGCCAGGAAGTGCTCTACTGCTTCGAGGACGACGACGTGAAGAACGTCGCGAAGAACATGAGCGACATCCAGGTGCGCCGCCTGCCCGTCGTGACGCGCGACAAGAAGCTGGTCGGCATCCTGTCGCTCGGCGACCTCGCGCGCAAGTCCGAGAGCCGCACGGCCGGCGAGGCGATGAAAGGCATCTCCAAGCCGAGCGATCAGCACTCGCAGACCGCCGGCGCGCACTGAGATCCCCGCTTTCGCGGGGATGACCGCGCCTTGGCGCGGTCAATCCCAGGAGTATCGGTAGAACAGGCCGAGTCCGGTGATCGTCCCGGTCTCGGCGCGCACCGACCAGCGCCGCGACAGCGTGTAGTCGAGCTTCACGAGGTTCGCGGCGGTCGCGCCGACGGCCTGTTCGTAGCTGACGTAGAGCCGGTCCGAGACGCGCTTGCCGAGCGCCACCACGCGCTCGGCGAGCTCGCTGTTCCCGCGCAGCGTGATCTCGTCCAGGCCCACGGTGCGCGCGATGCGCCGCGTGAGCGGCACCGAGCTGCCGCGCGGCAGTAGCGCGCCCGCCGCGGCCTGCAGCAGCGCGAGGTCGGCCTTGTTGGCGTCGTCGGGCGCGCGCCCGAGCACCAGCCACGACAGCTTCTCGCCGTCCGGCACGGGCGGATTCGACGTGAGCTGCACCTGCGGGAGCTTCGCCGTGCCGCTGATCTGCACGCCGGCTTCCACCGGAAGGTTCTTGCGCAGCGCCACCACGTCGAGGGCCGGATTGTCGAGCGGACCGTCGAAGATGATGCGCCCGCGATCGATGGTGAGGCGCTGGCCGAAGGCAACGTAGGTCCCGTCGATCGTGTAGAGCGTCCCCTTGGCTCGGAGGCCGCCGCGCGGGCCGTTCGTGAGCT
>DATDMW010000222.1:0-5236 GCA_036518595.1 Burkholderiales bacterium | reverse complement strand
AACTGCTCGCGGTCGGCGTCCTCGTGGCCGTAGGCCTGCACCGTGCGGATCTCGTGCAGCGACTCGTCGACGTGCGCGCTGACGTCGGCGATGCGGTCCTGCGTCGCGCGCGACAGGCGCCGCACGCGCCGGCCGTAGAGGAGGATCGGCACCACGACGAGCGGCACGCCGAGCACGACGAGCGCGGTCAGCTTCGGGCTCGTGATCACCAGCATCGCCAGCGCCCCGAGCATGATCAGCGTGTTCCGCAGCGCGAACGAGGCCGACGAGCCGATCACCAGCTCGAGCAGCGCCGTGTCGCTCGTGAGCCGCGAGATCACCTCGCCGGTGCGCGTCGCCTCGAAGAACCCCGGCGGCATCTCGAGCAGGTGCCCGAACACCGCGCGCCGGATGTCGGCCGAGACGCGCTCGCCGATCCAGGAGACCGAGTAGAAGCGCGTGTACGTCGCCGCGGCGAGCACCGCGACGATCGCGATCAGCGCGAACAGCGCCGTGTCGAGCGACGCGGGATCGGCGCTCGCGAAGCCCGAGTCGATGACGCGCTTCAGCCCCTGGCCGAGGACCAGCACGCAGCCCGCGGCGACCACGAGCGCGACGCCCGCGACCGCGATCCGCGCCTTGTACGGCGCGACGAAGCGCAGCACGCGCGCGAGTTGCCGGACGTCGCGGCTCGCCGGACGCTCGGGGAGATTGTCGATTTGTCGTGCCACGAAACCGTCAGCGCTTCCGACCTCGCCGTATCATGCCCGATCCGCGCGCCGGCGGCGCGGCATGGAATTCCCCGGCGACGTCGCGCGCGCATTCGATGAAGCGCTCGACCGATGCGCTCAGCGTCCTGTGCTTCAGCGTGACGATCAGCGCGGGCCATTGCGGCATCGGCAGGTCGAGGGGCAGCTCCTTCAGCGGGTACAGGCCCGGATTGAGCCGGAGAACCGATGTCGGCAGCACCGCGACGAAGCGCCCCCGCATGCTGAGGATGCTGCGCACGTGCACCGAGAACGTCGTGACCGTCGTCCGCGGCTCGGGCAGCCCGGCGGCGCGAAAGGCCTCGATGACGGCGGCCGCCCCCGGCGCGTCCGGGTCGGGCAATACCAATTCGGCATCGACCAGGTCGGCGAGCTGCACCCTCGCCCTTCGTGCCCACGGGCTCCGCGTCCCCGCGGCCAGGCAGATGCTGTCCTGGAACAGGACCTCGGCCTGCAGATATTCCGTCAGGTCGTCCTCGAAGGGCTTCGGCAGCAGCGTGATGACGAGATCCGCCTTCCTTTCGTGCAGCGCCGCGAATCCCATCAGGTGAGTCGTGGTCTGGAAGACGTGCAGCCTGGCCTCGGGATAGCTGCGCGAAAAGCGCTCGATCACGATCGGCAGGAGCCCCGCCGCGATCGATTCGGGACAGGCGACCCGGATCTCGCCGCGCCGCGGGTCCGTCAGGGACTCGATGTCTCTCACGCCGGACCTGAGCTCGTCGAAGGCGGCCTGGCCGCGCCGCATCAGCGCTTCTCCGTACATGGTCGGCTCGACGCCGCGCGCGGTGCGGTCGAGCAGGCGGACCTCCAGCGCGTTCTCCAGGGCTGCGATCGCCTGGGACACGGCGGACTGCGACATCCCGAGATGGCCGCCCGCCTTGGCCATGCTGCCGTGCTGCACGACCGAGAACAGGATGTGGAGATCGCGCAGCCGGATGCGCCGGCCGATCCGGCTGTCCCAGTCGAGCGGCTTCACCATTTAGCTTTTGCTAATGCCCATGTCTCAAAATCGCCATTCTCCTTTTAGCACCGCGGACCCTATGCTTCAACCGTCCAACCCGAACCAAGGAGGCCTCCGATGAGAAGCACCCAGCTGGTCGCCTGCGTCCTGATCCTGGGAATGGCCGCCGGTCCGACGGCGGCCTCCGGGGCGGGGGCCGCGGAGGCGTGGCCGCAGCGAACGGTCCGCCTGATCGTTCCCTTCGGGAGCGGGACCGGTCCCGACGTCGCCGCGCGCCTTTACGCGGAGCGCCTGGGTGCACGATGGCACCAGGCGGTGATCGTCGAAAATCGGACCGGCGCCGACGGTCTGGTCGGCGCGACGACCTTCGCCGCGATGCGCGACGATCACGCGCTGCTCTTCTCGCCTGCGCAGCCGATCAGCGTCTTCCCGTACACCCTGGAGAAGATCGCCTACGACCCTGTCCGGGATTTCGTTCCCATTTCCGAGGCCGTCGATACCTTCGGCTCGATAGCCGTTTCGTCGTCGCTCGCGGTCCGGTCGCTCGCCGAGCTCGTCGCGCTGGCCCGCGCGCAATCGGGCGAGCGCAATTGGACCAGCGGGGGCGGCGCCTTCCCCACGCTGCTCGCCGGCTTCGCGAGGACCGCGGGTCTCGACATGGTGCAGGTTTCCTACCGCGAGCAGAACCTCGCGCTCCAGGACCTCGCCGAAGGACGGGTCCAGATCCTCGCCACGACGCTCACCGCCCTGCTCCCCTATGCGAAGGCCGGCAAGATCCGTCTTCTCGCGGTCACCAACAAGTCGCGCGCCCCGATGGCGCCCGATGTCCCGACGGCGACCGAAGCCGGATTTCCCGGGCTCGCGTTCGAAGGACTGATCGGATTCTTCGGCGGGCGGGACATGCCGCCGGCGCTGCGAGACCGGATTTCGGAGGACGTCCGCGCGGTGGCGGCGGATCCCGTGCTGGTCGAGCGGCTGGCCCGGGCGGGACAGGTGGCCCACGCGGGCACCCCGGCCCAGTTCGGCGGCGCCATCGAGGAGCAGCGTGCCAGGATCGCCGCCCTCGCCCGCCTGGTCAGGGAAGCGCGCTGATGTTCTACGAGCCCGACAAGGACGATCACGGGCTGCCGTTCAACCCGTACAAGTCGATCGTCGTTCCGCGACCGATCGGCTGGATCTCCACGCTGAGCCGCGACGGCGTCGCGAACCTCGCGCCCTACAGCCAGTTCAACAACCTCGGATACGACCCGCCTTACGTCATGTTCTCGGCAAACTCGCTTCCCGGCAGCGGGCGCCGCAAGGACAGCGTGAGGAACGCGATCGATACCGGCGAGTTCGTCGTGAACGTCGCGACCTACGAGCTGCGCGAGGCGGTCAACATCACGTCGCAGTTCGTCCCGCCGGACACCGACGAGGCCGCGCTCGCCGGCCTCGAGATGATCGCCTCCCGTCTCGTGCGCGCGCCGCGCGTCGCGGCGTCGCCGGTGCACCTGGAGTGCCGCTTCCAGTGCTCGCTCGTGCTGCCGGCGAACGCGTTCGACCAGGTGCACGAAGTCGTGGTCGGGCGCGTCGTCGGCGTGCACATCAGCGACGCCGTGCTGACGCCCGAAGGCAAGATCGACGTACTGAAGATCCGTCCCCTGGCGCGCCTCGGATATTTCGATTACACGACGGTCGAGTCGGTGTTCACGATGCGGCCCTCGGGGCCCGACCTCGCCGCGCGCGAAGCCGGGCTGGAGGGCCGGCCCAGCCGTCGCGCTAGCTGATGCGCTCTTCCAGCGCCACGACCCAGTGCTTCACCGGCAGCGTGCCCGCGGAGTCGAGGTGCACCTGGCAGCCGACGTTCGCGGTGAGCGCGAGCTCGGGCCCGCCCGAGGCGAGCGCCGAGAGCTTGTTCTGCTTCAGCTGCTCGGAGAGCTCGGGCTGGAGGATCGTGTAGGTGCCGGCCGCGCCGCAGCACAGGTGCGCGTCGGGCACGGGCGTGAGCTCGAAGCCGCAGCGCGCGAGCACGCGCTCGGCCGCGCCCTTCACGCGCTGGCCGTGCTGCAGCGTGCAGGGCGGGTGGAACGCGATCTTCTTTCCTTTCGAGCCCGCGAAGAGCGGCGCGAGCCGGTCGAGCTCCGCGTCGAGCACCTCGGCGAGGTCGCGCGTCATCGCGCTGATCTTCGACGCGCGCTCGGCGTAGCGCGGGTCGTCGCGCAGCAAGTGGCCGTACTCCTTCACCGTCACCCCGCAGCCGCTCGCGGTCATCACGATCGCCTCGACGGCGCGGCTCTGGACATAGGGCCACCATGCGTCGATCAGCGCGCGCATGTCGTTTAAGCCAGCGGCCTGGTCGTTCATGTGGAAGCGCAGCGCGCCGCAGCAGCCGGCGCCCGGCGCTTCGACGAGCGAGATGCCGATCCGGTCGAGCAGCCGCGCCGCCGCGGCGTTGGTGTCGGGCGCGAGCGACGGCTGCACGCAACCCGCGAGCGCGAGCATCTTGCGCGCGTGGCGCGGCGCGGGCCAGGCGCCGGGCTCGGCGACGGTCTCCGGGATGCTGCGCCGGAGCGCGGCGGGAAGCAGCGGCCGCAGCGCGCGTCCGACGCGATACAGCGCCGAGAACAGCGCGCGGCGCGGCAGCACCGCGGCGAGCGCCGCGCGCTTCGCGCGCTGCCAGGGCGAGCGCGGCACGCGCTCCTCGACGAGCTTGCGCCCGATGTCGGCGAGGCGGCCGTATTGCACGCCCGACGGACAGGTCGTCTCGCAGGCGCGGCACGTGAGGCAGCGGTCGAGATGGAGCTGCGTCTTCCCGCTGACCTCGGCGCCCTCGAGCAACTCCTTCACCAGGTAGATGCGGCCGCGCGGGCTGTCGTTCTCGTCTCCGAGCAGCAGGTAGGTCGGGCAGGTCGCGGTGCAGAAGCCGCAATGCACGCACTTGCGAAGGATGGCGTCGGCTTCGTCGCCCTCGGGAGTTCCCCGGATGAAATCGGCTAATGCGGTTTGCATCTGAACCTAGAGATTTGGGTACATCCGCCCGGGATTGAAGATGCCGGCCGGATCGAATTCCTGCTTGAGCCGCCGGTGGATCGCCGCGACGGCGGGCTCGAGCGGCTGGAACACGCCGACCGACTTGTCGCCGTAGCGGAAGAGCGTCGCGTGCCCGCCGGCCGCGCGCGCCGCGTCGCGCACCGTGCGCGCGTCGGCGTGCGTCACGAGCCAGCGCTGGCCCCCGCCCCACTCGATCATCGTCTCGCCGGGGACGCCGAGCGGCGGCGTCGCCGACGGCACGGCGATGCGCCACAGCGGCGTGCCGCCGGGGCGCGACTCGAAGAACGGCGCCGCGTGGTCGCGCACCGCGAGCCAGAGCGCCGCCGCTTCCGCGTCGCCGAGCCGCTCGCCGCCGATCTTCGCGCACGCGGCCTTCACCGCGGCCGCCGCGCCCGAGAGCCGCACCGCGAGCTGCTTGCCCGCGAAGGCGGTCGCGCTCACCGGCAGCGGCTTGCCCGCCCAGCGGTTCATGACCTCGATCGCGTTCGCCTCGGGCATC
>DATDMW010000221.1:0-6740 GCA_036518595.1 Burkholderiales bacterium | reverse complement strand
AGGGCGCTCCAGCGCCGACGAGCCCGCGCCCGGCGACCCCGCCGGCATCGCGGCCGCGTACAGCCGCGCGCTCGCGCGCGTCGCGCGCGACATCGCGGGCGCGATCGCCAGTCCGCGTCCGAACACGCCCTGAAAGGAGGAAACACCATGCCTGCCGAAGCCTGCCAGCACATCAAGGACATCGTCGAGGTCGTGCGCCCGAAGACGCGCCAGTGCGCGGAATGCGTGAAGACCGGATCGAGCTGGGTGCAGCTGCGCACGTGCCAGACGTGCGGCGCGACGCTGTGCTGCGACTCCTCGCCCAACCGCCACGCGAGCCGTCACGCGCGCGCGAGCGGGCACCCGGTGATCGCGTCGGCGGAGCCGGGCGACCACTGGCTGTACTGCTTCGCCGACGATGCGTACGGCGAGTACGACCCGTCGATGCAGAGCACCGCGTAATCGGTCACGAACCGTCCCGGGAAGATCGGGACGGTGTCCATGCGGGCGGGATAATCCCCGAACCCGGACGTGTCCTTCAAGGGAGGGACCCATGACTCGGAGTCTTTGCGCGCTGCTGTGCGTGCTCGCGGCGGCGCTGCCTGTTGCGTCGCGCGGGCAGGACCCGCAGGAGGAGATCCGCGCGGCGCTCGAGGCGGCGCAGAAGGCGCAGGTCGCGGGGCCGTCGGAGGTGAAGCTGCTCGACCAGGCGGTGCTGAAGCTGCCCGCGGGCCACGTCTACTTCCCGCCGGCCGAAGCCGGCCGCCTGCTGCAGGCGATGGGCAACCGCACGGGCGACGACCTGCTCGGCGCCATCTTCCCCGACCGGTTCAACTGGTTCATCGTCATGCGGCAGGTGAAGTCCGGCTACGTCAAGGACGACGACGCCCGGGACTGGAACTCCGACGAGCTGCTGCAGAGCCTGAAGAAGGGCACAGCGGCGTCGAACCAGGACCGCCGCTCGCGCCATATTCCGGAGATCGAGGTGATCGGCTGGGTCGAGCCGCCGGCGTACGACGCCGGCACGCACCGCCTCGTGTGGTCGGCGCAATCGCGCGAGCTCGGCGAGCCCGACGGCGCCGAGCGCGGCGTCAACTACAACACCTACGCGCTCGGCCGCGACGGCTACATCAGCATGAACCTCGTCACCGGCATGAACTCGATCGAGGCGCAGAAGCCGGTCGCGCGCCAGATGCTCGCCGCGCTCGAGTACAACCCGGGCAAGCGCTACGCGGATTTCGATTCGTCCACCGACCGCGTCGCCGAGTTCGGGCTGCTCGCGCTGATCGGGGGCGTCGCGGCGAAGAAGCTGGGACTGCTCGCGCTGATCGCCGCGTTCGCGGTGAAGTTCGCCAAGGTCATCGGTATCGCCGTGCTCGGCCTGGCCGCGGTCGCCGCGAAGCTGCTCCGGCGCAGGCCGCCGGCGTAGGCGAAAAAGCGGATCCTTCGCTGCGCTCAGGATGACCGGCCTTCGCCGGTCAATTCTGCTTCGGGATCTTCTTCAGCTCGACCACGCGCGTCCAGCGTGCGATGTCGCGCTCGACCAGCGCGCGCATTTCCTCGGGGCTCGAAGGGGTCGGCACGCCCGACAGGTCGGCGAGCTTTCGCTGCACCTCGGGCAGCGCGACGACGGCGCGGGTCTCGGCGTTGAGCCGGTCGACCACCGGCCGCGGCGTGCCGGCCGGGCCGACGAATCCCAACCATGACGTCATCTCCACGCCGGGCAGGGTCTCGGCGATCGTGGGCAGGTCCGGCAGCGCGGGATGGCGCGTCGCCGACGAGATCGCGAGCGGACGGAGCTTCCCCGAGCGCACGCTGCCGAACGCGGCGGTCGCCGTCTCGATCGCCGCGTCGACGCGGCCGGCGAGCACGTCGGTGAGTCCGAGCGCGCTGCCTTTGTAGGGAACGCCGACGATGTTCGTTCCCGCCTCGATGTTGATCCATTCGCCGAGCAGGTGCACGAGCGTGCCCGTGGTCATTGCGTACGTCAGCTTCCCGGGCGCCGCGCGCGCGCGCCGGATCAGGTCCGGGAAGGAGCTTATCGGCGACGCGGCCGACACGGACACGACCATCGGATAGGCGACCACGGTGCCGATCATCGCGAAGTCCTTGACCGGGTCGTAGGGCAGCGACGAGCGCATCGCCGCATTCGCCGCGTGCGCGCCCGAGATCAGCGCCAGCGTATGTCCGTCGGGCAGCGCCTTGGCGACCGCGTCCGCGGCGACCAGGCCCGCGGCGCCGAGCTTCTGCTCGACCACGACCGGCTGTCCCAGGCGCTCCGAGAAGTGCTGCGCCATCAGCCGCGCGACGAGGTCGCTGCCCGAGCCCGGCGGCGATCCCACGTAGAGCCGGATCGTGCGCGTCGGATACGGCGCCGCCGCCGGCGCGGGTTGCGCCGCTGCGCCCTGCGCGACAACGAGCGCCGCCGCCGCGGCGAGAGCTTTCAATCCCGAGAACGCCATTCCCGATCCTCCGCCTATTCGATCTTGATCTTCTGCTCGCGGATCACGCGGCCCCAGCGCTCGGTCTCGACGCGGATCCAGCGCTCGAGCTCGGCCGGCGTGCTGGCGACGGTCTCGAGGCCCTGGGCCGCGAAGCGCGCGCGCAGGGCGGGATCGGCGAGCGCCTGCACGGCGTCATCGTGGATGCGCTCGACGATCGCGGCCGGCGTCTTCGCCGGCGCGAGCAGCCCCACCCAGGCTTCGGCAACGTAGCCCGGGTACGCTTCGTTCATGGTGGGCACGCCGGGAACCGCGGGCGTCGGCTGCTCCGACGTCACCGCGAGCGCGCGCAGCCGTCCCGCCTTGAGGTGCGAGCTGACGCTCGGCACCGTCGCGAACATCGCGTCGACCTCTCCGGAGACGAGGTCGGTGAGCGCGGGCGCGGCGCCCTTGTAGGGCACGATGGTGAAGTCGATGCCGGCGGCGAGCTTGAAGTACTCCGCGAGCAGCCGCGCGGGCGAGCCCGGGCCGACGGCCGCGAAATTGATCGCACCCGGACGCGCGCGGGCGAGCGCCGCGAGCTCGCTCGCGCTCTTCGCGCCGACGCGCGGATGCACCACCAGCACGAGCGGCCCGCGCACGAGCAGCGACACCGGCGCGAAGTCGGCGATGCCGTCGTAATCGAGGTTGTGGAACAGATGCGGGTTCGAGGCATGCGCGTCGAACACCGCGACGAGCGTGTAGCCGTCGGCGGGCGCCTTCGCGACGGCCGCGGTCGCGATCGTGCCTCCGGCGCCGGGGCGGTTCTCGATCACGATCTGCTGGCCGAGGCGCTCGCCGAGGCCGGGTGCGAGCAGGCGCGCCGTGATGTCCGAGAGCCCGCCGGGCGCGTTCGGCACCACCATCTTGATCGGGTGGGCGGGCCATGACTGGCCCCAGACATTCGCGGCAGCGAAAAGGAGCAGCGCGGCCAGGTTCGGGCGGCTTTTGTTCGGAAACGGCATCGGGGTGCTAGCATAGAGCGGCAATGACGGCCGACGCAATTCCCCTGGAGAAAAATCGCTCCGTGCGCGAGCGCGTGAGCGAGGCCGAGTGGCGGCTGCGCTGCGAGCTCGCCGCCGCGCACCGCCTGGTCGCGCACTTCGTGTTCGTCGATCTCACCTACAACCACATCTCCGCGCGCGTGCCGGGCGAGCCGCGCCACTTCCTGGTGAAGGCCGACAACGTGTTCATGGAGCAGGTGACCGCTTCCAACCTGGTCAAGTACGACGTCGACGGCCGGCAGGTCATGGAGTCGGCCTGGAAGGCGAGCCCGGCCGCCTACAACCTGCACGCCGCGGTGCTCAAGACGCGGCCCGACATCATGGCAGCGGTGCACACGCACTCGCCGGCCAACCTCGCGGTCTCGGCGCAGCGCCGCGGCCTGCTGCCGATCACGCAGCAGGCGATGCGCTTCTACGACCGCATCGCCTACTATCCCAACGAGGTCGACGACACGACGCCCGAGGGCACGGCGGCGCTCGCGCGCGCGCTCGGGGACCGGTGGACGATGATCCTCGAGAACCACGGCGCGCTGGTGTGCGGCTCGTCGCTCGCCGAGGCCTATATCTATCATCACTTCTTCGAGCTCGCGTGCCGCGCGCAGGTCGGCGCGCTCGCGGGCGGCGGGGAATTGATCACGCCGGCGCCCGGGGTCTGCGAAGAGCGGGCGAAGAAGTTCGGCCGCATCGGCCAGTACGACTCTTCGAGCCGCGACTGGGTCGCCGGCATGGCGCTCGTGCGCCGGCTTTATCCCGACTTCGACAGCTGAGTCGGTCGCCCGACAAGCCGGGAGCGGTTCCGGCCGTCTTTCCGTGAAGTAAGTCACCCGGCCCGCCTACGTGGCGCCGCCCGCGTGCTGGCACCCCTTTTGCTCATGAACAGGCACACCGTCCCCGGGGAGGGCCGGTGCCAACAGCAACGGGGGGACGGGTAATGGACAAGATCCTGATCGTGGTGGGCAGCCTGATGCTCGCGTTTTCTTCGTTCGCGGTCGAGCCGGCCAAGCCGGTCAAGATCTCGATGGCGACCGAGACGGCGCAGCCCCAGGTGCACGTGGCGAAGGCAGTGAAGGAGCCGAAGGCGAAGGCGCCGAAGAAGTGGGTCGACGAGGGCGATTCGCGCCTCAACGACTACCGCCTCGAGCGCGAGAGCTGCTGCGGCCCGCAGTAAGCGGAATCGACAACGGCGAAAGCGATCCGGTCCGGGGAGAGTCCCGGACCGGATCGCTTCCGCCATGACCCAAGGAGCAAAAGATGCCAGCCAAGAAAATCCTGATCGTCGACGACTCGGCCACCGATCGCCAGTTCTACGTCGACACCCTCACCCGCGCCGGCTACGACGTCGTCACCGCGCAGAACGGCGAGGAGGGCGTGTACAAATCGCGCATCGAGCAGCCCGACCTCATCCTCATGGACATCGTCATGCCGGGGATGGACGGCTACAAGGCGACGCGCACCGTCGTGCGCGACGAGGCGACCAAGCACATCCCGGTGATCATCTGCACCAGCCGCAACCAGGAGACCGACCGCCTCTGGGGCATGCGCCAGGGCGCGCGCGACTTCCTGATGAAGCCCATCCGCGAGAAGGACCTGGTCGCGAAGGTCGCGGCCGCGACACAGCCGGCGTCCAAGGTCGCGTAGAGCGTCACCTTCGGGGAAGGCCCGCCCCGAGGCGGGCCTTTTCATTTGGCGAGCCGCGAGACGTCGGGCAGCGGGATCGGGTGCTCGCGCTCGAAGGCGCGCGCCGCGCGCAGCACGAGCGCGTCGGCGTGGCGCGCGCCGACGATCTGCAGGGCGACCGGGAGTCCCGCCGCGGTGCGTCCGCAGGGGATGGAAGCCGCGGGCTGCTGCGTGAGGTTGAAGGGAAACGTAAACGGCGTCCAGTCGGTCCAGCGCTTGGTCTTCCACTTCGGCGGGACCTCGCGGCCCGCGTCGAAAGCGGCGATCGGCATGGTCGGCGTGACGAGCAGATCGTAGCGCTCGTGGAACGCGCCCATGCGCGCGCCGAGCGCGGCGCGCTGCACCGCCGCGTCCACGTAGTCCACGGCGCTATAGCGCTCGCCGAGCTTCGCCACCGCGAGCAGACCCTTGTCCATGAGCCTGCGCTTGCCCGGGGGCGCGCTGCGCACGATCCACGCCGCCCCCGGGAACCAGTGGCGCGTGAAGAGATCGTGCGGATCGTCGAACCCGGGATCGCGCTCCTCGACGATCGCGTCGAGGCGCTCGAACGTGCGGACCGCGGCGCGCGCGATCCGCGCGATCTCCGCATCGACGCGCGCGTACCCGAGATCGGCCGAGTACGCGATGCGCAGCCCGCGCACGCCGTCCTCGAGCGTCGCCAGCCAGTCGCGCCGCTCGCGCGGGCTCGCGGCCCAGTCGCGCGCGTCCGGGAGCGCGAGCACCGCCAGCATGCGAGCCGCGTCGGTCACGCTGCGCGCGATCGGGCCCATGTGCGCGACCGTGCCGGTCGGCGACGGCGGCCAGAACGGCACGCGGCCGTGGGTCGGCTTGATGCCGAACACCCCGGTGAACGCGCTCGGGATGCGGATCGAGCCGCCGCCGTCGGTGCCGAGCGCGAGCGCGCCCATGCCCGAGGCGACGGCCGCGGCGGCGCCGCCCGAGGAGCCGCCGGGCGTCTTCTTCGGATCCCAGGGGTTGCGCGTGATGCCGGTGAGCGGGCTGTCGGTCACGCCCTTCCAGCCGAACTCGGGCGTGGTGGTCTTGCCGAGGAGCACCGCGCCCGCCTCGCGCAGCCGGGCGACCGCGGGCGCGTCATCCTTCCAGGGGCCCTTCGGGTCGACGGTCTTCGAGCCGCGCCGCGTCGGCCAGCCGCGCGCGAGGATCACGTCCTTCACCGAGACCGGGACGCCGTCGAGCGCACCGAGCGGCTCGTTGCTGCGCCAGCGCGCCTCCGACGCGGCCGCGGCCGCGAGCGCGCTCTTCGCGTCGACGAGGCAGAACGCGTTCAGCACGGGGTTCAGGCGCTCGATGCGCCGGAGGATCGCGCGCGTCGCCTCGACCGGCGAGAGCGAGCCGTCGCGGTAGCGCTCGACGAGCGCCGCGGCGCCGAGCTCGCAGGGGTCGCTCATTTCCCGGGCGCGTCCCGCTCCTTCATCGCGCCGAAGCGCTGTTTCCAGACTGCGGCTTGAACTCCAGGATGAAGTTCCAGAGCGGCATGTCGCCGACGTTCGTGACCGTGTGGATCACGGGCTCGCGGAAGTTGACAACGGGCGGCGGCTCCTGCGGCTTGTCGCGTCCCTCGCTGATCTGGCGCAGCGCA
>DATDMW010000220.1:0-3923 GCA_036518595.1 Burkholderiales bacterium | reverse complement strand
GTACGCCGCTTGCACGGGGCACGCCACAGTCCGACACGAAATAACGCCAAGATGCAGACTTCCCTGCGGCAGAAGCGGCTGCGCGAGCAGCGAAGCGCCTTTCTGGCTTTCATGGTGCTCGCGCTGATCTATCTGCTCGCGGGCCTGCCGATCGTCTACCGCAGCCTCGCCGCGCAAGCCGCGCACGCCGCGCCCTACGGCATGCCGGGGTTCGCGACCCTCGACCGCAACCACGACGGCTACGTCGACAGCTCGGAAACGGCGCTCTGGCCCGCCTACGCGGGCGCCTTTGCCCGCGCCGACCTGAACGGCGACGGCCGCCTCGATGCCGCGGAGTTCCGCGCGGGGCTGAAGAGCCTGGCGAGGGCGCGATGAACCTTTCCTTCGGCCTGCTCAAGAAAGCCGCCGATCCGCAGGCCGACCGGCTGCTTGCGCGCGAGGCGCGCTGGCTGCGCGAGCTCGAGGACGTTCGCGAGCTCGAAGGCCACGTGCCGCGGCTCCTGGAGGAAGGCGTGACCAGCCCGGAAGGCCGGCGCTTCCTCGTCATCTCCATGGTGCCGCCGCGCGGCGAAACGCGCGCGTTCACCGACGATCATGCGCGCTTCCTCGCGAGCCTCGGCAAGGCGCGCTTCCGCGCGATCGACTTCGAGGTGTCCGGGACCTGCCAGTGGCTGCTGCGCTCGCTGACCGAGCTCGAGGACTTTGCTCCGCCCGCGACCGTGTCGGCGCTCGGCGATGCGTACCACGACTGCGAGACGGCGCTCCTCTACTGGACCGGGCCGTACGTGCTCGCGCAGGGCGATTTCGCGCCCTGGAACATCCGCACGCTCGCCCCGGGGCTTTTCGTCACCGACTGGGGCAACGCGCGCGCCGAGGCGAGCCCGCTCGACGACGTGCTGCATTTCCTCATGATCCAGCGCGCGGCGTGCCGCCGGCCGATCAGCGTGCCGGGCCTGCAGTCGGCGATGAAGCGCGCCGGCGAGTTCGCATTGCGCGCCTACCCGGAATGGACGTGGCGGCCGAGGGTGATCGGCGCGCTCACGCTCGTGTATCTGCTGGGCACGCTGCTGCACCGCGTGCTGGCCGCGCGGCGTGTCGAGCTGGCCGACCCGGTCGTCGGCGCCTATTGGAAGCTGCTCGAGAAGCGCTCGGCGTGGATGCCGAAGCAGGACTGAAGAATGCAAGGAGAACAGAGAAAGCCATGAGCGCCGCCGCCACCGCCGCCGGATACCTCTACGCCTCGGGCCGCCTGCGCGGCCGCGGCGCGCGCGAGCAGGAGCACGGCACGGAAGATCCGAAGCGCCGCACGCAGGAAACGGGGCCCGACGCGCTCTCGCACGAGCGCGCGGCGCTCAGGAAGCCGCTGCGTAAACCGGTTCGCGTCGCCGCGCTGCCGCCCGAGGAGCCGGCGAGTGCCGGGCGGCCGAAGCGCGCCCCGCGCGTGCAATATCGCGTACGCCGCTGGCGGCCGGAGCAGGAAGCCGGCGAGGGCCGCGAGCCGCATGGGCATGAATAGATCGGGCGGCCTGTACGTCGGCGAGCTCGCGCCGATCGACGGCTCCGCGGTGCTCGTCGAGGCGCTCTCGCTCTTTCCCGGCGCCCGCATCCAGGCGCTTCCCTCCGGCGAAGCCCATGCCGCGCAACGCGCGCGAGCGATGGAGCGCTCGGCGTACCTCGTCGTCGCGCCCCACGACGGCGATCTGCAGCGCACGCTCGCAGAAGCGTTCGCGCAGGGACTGGCGGTGATCGCGCCGCACGAAGGAGCCTGCGCGGAGCTCGTCGAGCCCGGCCGCAACGGGCTGCACTACGAGCCGGGCTCGCCGCGCGATCTCGCACGCCGCCTCGCCTGGGCGGAAGCCTTCCCCGAACGAATGCTGCAGATGGGCGAGTGCGCCCGAGCGGACTATCTCGCGCGGTTTATCTCGCATTGGAGCTATCCGAAACTGTTCGGGGAGCGGCGCCGTAGCGCCCGCGTTTAGAGCAGCTTCGCAACTCGAGGAGTCCAGGTGATCGAGCTCGGCGTCACGCCGACCATGATCCAGCCGGTCATTCTCTGCGGCGGGTCGGGCACGCGGCTCTGGCCGCTTTCGCGCGAATACCATCCGAAGCCCCTGCACGCGGTCAACGGCGAGCGCACGCTGCTGCAGCAGACGGCGGCGCGCTGCATCGACGTCGCGGCGATCACCGATCCGCTGGTGATCTGCAACGAGGCGCACCGCTTCATGGTGCAGGCGCAGCTCGCGCGCGCCGGCAGCCGGCCGCGCGCCATCCTCCTCGAGCCGAAGGGCCGCGGCACCGCGCCGGCGCTCACCCTCGCCGCGGTGCACAGCGTCACGGCCGACGACCCGGTGCTGCTCGCCATGCCCTCGGACCACAGCATTGCCGACGCGGCGGCGTTCCGGCGCGCGGTGGAGCGCGGCGCGGCGCTCGCGCAGCAGGGCTTCATCGTCACTTTCGGCGTTCCGCCGCGCTCGCCGGAGACCGGCTACGGCTATATCCGCGCCGGTCGCGCGCTCGGCGGGTCGTCCGGGGAGGAGGCGGCCTTCATCGAAGCGTTCGTCGAGAAGCCCGATGCGCAAAGAGCGCAGGAATACTTCGCCTCCGGCCGCTTTCTCTGGAACAGCGGCATCTTCGCCGTGCGCGCCTCGGTCTGGCTCGAAGCGATCGCGGCTTTCCGCAAGGACATCTTCGCCGCGTGCGAGCGCGCCTGCCGGCAGGGGCGGCGCGACGGCGCGTTCCTGCGCGTCGACGCGCCCGCGTTCGACGCCTGCCCGGCCGATTCCATCGACTACGCCGTGATGGAGCGGATCGTCGGTGAAGCCGCCGACGCCTCCGGCAGCCTGCACGCGGTGGTGGTGCGGCTCGACGCGGGCTGGTCCGACGTCGGCGCCTGGGACGCGCTCTGGTCGATCGAGCAGAAGGACGCCGAGGGCAACGTCATCCACGGCGACGTGCACGCCGCCGACACGAAGAACGCGCTGCTCATCTCGCAGCACCGCCTGCTCGCGTGCGTCGGCCTCGAGGACGTGGTGGTGGTCGAGACGCCCGATGCGGTGATGGTCGCGAAGAAGGACAAGGCGCAGAAGGTCGGCGAGCTGGTCGCGCGCCTGAAGGCCGCGGGGCGCGACGAGACGCTCGTGCACCGCAAGGTGCACCGGCCCGGGGGCAGCTACGACGGCATCGAGCGCGGCGAGCGCTTCCAGGTGAAGCGCATCGTCGTCGACCCCGGCGCCGCGCTTTCGCTGCAGATGCATTACCACCGCGCCGAGCACTGGATCGTCGTGCGCGGCACCGCGCGCGTCACGCGCGGCGAGGAATCGTTTCTCCTCACCGAGAACGAGTCGACCTACATCCCGCCGGGCACCCGGCATCGGCTGGAGAATCCGGGCCGCCTGCCGCTCGAGATCATCGAGGTGCAGTCGGGCGCCTACCTCGGCGAAGACGACATCGTGCGCTTTGACGACGCCTACGGCCGCTAGCCAGCTCGCCGGGCCGTAAGCCGCAGGCGAGCGGCGGGTTCGCTACCAGAACAGGTAGCGCACGTTGGCGATGATCGCGTTGTACGTGTAATCGCGTCCCAGGACGTTCGATTCGCGCTCGCCGTGCTCGAGGGCGAACTGCCAGTGGATCTGCCGCGTGTACTCCCAGTAGGCGCCGAGGCGATAGAGCCGCACGAGCTCGAGCGTGGGCGGCGTTACGCCCGGAACCGAGAAGGTGAACGAGCCGCCGTGGTAGTCGAGCCGCTCGCGCATGACCCTCGCCGAGAAGTTGAGCTTCGCGGTCGGCGCCCAGCCAGGGCCGAAGGCGACGCCGCGCACGAGCGCGTCGCTCACCCCGACGGCGATGACCGAGCGCGGCTCGTAGTAGGTCTCGAAGCCGAGCGCGGTCTTGGGCGTGACCATCCAGTCCGCGTTCGCGCGCCA
>DATDMW010000219.1:0-2553 GCA_036518595.1 Burkholderiales bacterium | reverse complement strand
GGTGCCCGAGCCCGACCTGTCGCGCCTGGGCGCGAAATGGATTTTTCCTAACGAGAACATCGACGCCGCGCCCTACGTGACCGCGGCCGAGCGCGCGGCGATGGGCCGGCTCGACGTATTCGCGCTCGCCGACCTCGATCTCGGCCTGCCGCCGCGCTGGAACCGCGATCCGAAGACCGGCATCGAGGCGCCGCTGCGCTTCGGCAAGACGCTCGACTACCGCGACCCCGACCTCGTCGGCGACATCAAGTATCTCTGGGAGCCGAACCGCCACCTGCAGCTCGTCACGCTCGCGCAGGCGTACGCGCTCACGCGCCGGCGCAAGTACTTCGACGCGCTCGTCGAGCAGCTCGACAGCTGGTTCCTCGCCTGTCCGTACGGCCGGGGCGCCAACTGGTCGAGCGCGCTCGAAGCCGGCATCCGCCTCGTCAACTGGTCGGCCGCGTGGCACCTCGTAGGAGGTCACGAAGCCCTCGACGCGGATGTGCGCGCGCGCTGGCTGAAGTCGGTGTACCAGCACGCGCGCTTCGTGCGCCACTGGTTCTCGTCGCATTCCTCGGCGAACAACCACCTGCTGGGCGAGGCGACCGGGCTCTACGTCGCCGCGCTCACCTGGCCGCACTGGCCCGAAGCCGCGGATTGGCTCCTCACCAGCAGGAAGATCCTGGAAAGAGAGGCGTTGCGGCAGGTCGCCCCCGACGGCGTGAGCCGCGAGCAGGCGACGTGGTACCAGCAGTTCGTGCTCGACATGCTGCTGGTGGCGCTCTTCGCCGGGAGAGCGAACGGCGAGCGCTTCTCGCCGCAGTTCGAGTCGCGCCTCGAGGCGATGATCGATTTCATCGGCTGCATCATGGACGCGGGCGGCAACGTGCCGATGTTCGGCGACGCCGACGACGGCGCGCTGCTGCGGCTCGCGCCCGGCGCGGCGTCGCCCTTCCGCTCGGCGCTCGGCCTCGGCGCGCTGCTCTTCCGGCGCGGCGACTTTAAGCTGAAGGCCGGGGCGATCGACGACAAGGCGCGCTGGCTCTTCGGCGAGGAGGCCGATCGGGCGTTCGGCGCCCTCGAGCCCGAGACGACGCGGCTGCCGCTGCGCCAGGCGTTCCCCGACGGCGGCTACTACATCCTCGGCTGCGGCTTCGACACGCCGCGCGAGGTGCGCGCCGTGGTCGACGCGGGGCCGCTCGGCTACACCGCGATCGCCGCGCACGGCCACGCGGACGCGCTCTCCTTCACGCTCTCCGTGCACGGCCGCGAGTTCCTCATCGATCCGGGCACCTACGCCTATCACACGCAGCCGGCGTGGCGCGGATACTTCCGCGGCACGTCGGCGCACAACACGCTGCGCGTCGACGGCGTCGACCAGTCGGAGCAGGGCGGCAACTTCCTGTGGCTGCGCAAGGCGCGCGCCGGCTGCAGCCTGTGGCTCTCCACGCCGGAGGCGGACAGCTTCGAAGGCTGGCAGGACGGTTACCTGCGCCTCGCCGACCCGGTGAAGCACCGCCGGCTCGTCTCGTTCGACAAGCGGCTGCGCCGCCTCGTCGTCGAGGACCGCCTCGAGATGCAGGGCTCGCACGACCTCGAGCTCTTCTTCCACTGCGCCGAGGCGTGCAGCGTCGACGCGGCGCCCGGCGGCTTCGTGCTCTCGCGCGACGGCATCGCCGTGCGGATCGCGCTGCCGCCGAGCGGCGATTCGTCGCTGCACCGGGGCGAGCTCGCGCCGATCCTCGGCTGGGTGTCGCGCGCGTTCGATCGGCGCGCGCCGACGCACACCATCGCCTGGCGCGCGCGCCTGTCCGGCACGGCGCTGCTGCGCACCGAGATCCAGATAGCAAGCTGAAAAGGAAAAACCAGATGAGCCTCTCCCTCGATATCGCGCAGCCCTCGCCCGTCGCTCCCGGGCGCTCGGCCGACCGCCTCGCCGGCAAGATCCGCCTCGCGTTCATCATGTCCGCCACCCACTCCGGCTCGACGCTGCTCGCCATGCAGCTCGCGCGGCAGCAGGGCGTGTGCAGCGTCGGCGAGCTGAGCGGCACGCGCCACCGCGCGCGGCCGGGGTACCGGTGCTCGTGCGGCGCCGAGCTCGTCGACTGCGACTTCTGGCGCCGCGTCTCCGCGGCGATGGCGCGGCGCGGCTTTTCCTTCAGCGCGACCACGGCCGAGACCGACGTGCGCAACGCGCCGAGCCCGTATGCGCGGCGGCTGCTGCGGCCGATGCATCGCGGCCCGTTCCTCGAGCTGGTCCGCGACGTCGCGCTGCAGGTCTCGCCCGCGGCGCGCGATTACCTGCGGCGCCACGTGCAGCTCAAGACCGCGCTCGCGGAGAGCGTGCTGGAATGCAGCGGCGACTCGGTGCTCGTCGACTCCTCGAAGCTCGGCGTGCAGCTCAAGTACCACCTGCGCAACCCGCGCCTCGACGTGAAGGTGCTCTGGCTGGTGCGCGACGGGCGCGCCGTCTCCTGCAGCCTGATGCGCACGCAGAAGGCGACCATGTCGGAGGCCGCCTACGAATGGCGGCGCTTCTACGAAGAGGCCGACGCCATCGTGCGCCGCCTC
>DATDMW010000218.1:0-3500 GCA_036518595.1 Burkholderiales bacterium | reverse complement strand
CCGCTCGACAAGCTGAAAGTCCCGGCCGGCTTCAAGGTCGAGGTCTGGGCCGAGGGCATCCCCGAGGCGCGCTCGCTCGCCCTCGGCGACAAGGGCACGGTGTTCGTCAGCAACCGCCTCTCGAAGAACGTGTACGCCGTGGTCGACCGCAACGGCCGGCGCGAGGTAAAGACCGTGCTGAAGGGGCTCGACGCGCCGAACGGCATCGCCTTCAGCAAGGGCACCCTCTACGTCGCCGAGCGCGGCCGCATCACGCGCTACGACGGCATCGAGGCGAACCTCGACAATCCGCCCGAGGCGAAAGTCGTGATCGACGGCCTCGATCCCACCCGCCAGGCAGGCCACTTCTGGAAATACCTGGTGATGGGTCCCGACGGCAAGCTCTACTTCAACATCGGCGCGCCCGGCAACATCGTGATGCCGAGCTACATGCAGGCCTCGGTCATGCGCGTCGATCCGAAGAGCGGCGTGCTCGAGACGGTCGCGCTCGGCGTGCGCAACTCGGTCGGAATGGACTTCGATCCGAAGAGCAAGGACCTGTGGTTCACCAACCACGGCCGCGACTGGCTGAGCGACGACACGCCGAACGACACGCTGCACCGGGTGGCGGTGAAGAACAAGATCATCCCGAACTTCGGCTACCCGTTCTGCCACCAGGGCGACATCGTCGACCCCGAGTTCGGAAAGAACCGCTCCTGCGCCGAGTTCGCCAAGCCCGTCGCCAAGCTCGGCGCGCACATCGCGCCGCTCGGCGTGAAGTTCTACAGCGGCAAGATGTTCCCGGCCGAGTACCGCAACAACATGTTCATCGCGATGCACGGCTCGTGGAACCGCACGACCAAGCAGGGCTACAACGTGATGCGGGCGACGGTGGGCGAGAACGGCAAGGTGAAGCTCCAGCCCTTCCTCACCGGCTTCCTGACCGACGAGAAGGCCGACCCGCCGATGTGGGGCCGGCCGGTCGACCTCCTGCAGATGCGCGACGGCTCGCTGCTCGTCTCCGACGACTACAACGGGGTCCTGTACCGCATCAGCTACGCGAAGAAGTGAAGCACACCGGGCGCGCGGCCGCGCTTTCAGTCGTCTTCGCGGCCGCGCTTTTCTCTCTCGCGGCCGTCCCGGTCGCGCGCGCCGACGCCGACGCGGGCCGCCAGAAGGCCGCGCCCTGTGCCGCCTGCCACGGGCCGGAGGGCAACTCGGCGAATCCCGCGGTGCCCTCGCTCGCCGGGCAGCCGGCGCAGTTCATCACGATGCAGCTGTTCCAGTTCCGCGAGGGCAACCGCAAGAACGAGCAGATGACGCCGATGGCGGCGAACCTCTCGAACGCCGACATGAACGACCTCGCGGCGTATTTCTCGGCGCTGAAGCCCGCGCCGCCCGCGCGCCAGGCGAGCGCCGAGCACGCGGCCGCGGCGCCCGCGCTCACGAAGAAGTACAACTGCGTGCAGTGCCACGGCCCGGCGCTCGTGGGACAGCAGCACATCCCGCGGCTCGCCGGGCAGCAGCTCGACTACCTGCGCGCGCAGCTGCGCGGCTTCAAGGCGCAGACGCGCGCCGACATCGACGGCATCATGACGTCGGCGGCGCAGCCGCTCACCGAGGCCGACATCGAGGCGCTCGCCGATTACCTCTCGGCGTTGCCGCGCTAGGAGAGGAGCGCCCATGCGGATCGTCGCCACGCTGGTCCTGATGTGGGCCGCCTCGGTCGCTTCCGCGCAGACCTATCCCGCGCGACCGGTGACGATGATCGGGCCGTTCGCCGCGGGCGGGCCGGTGGACACGATCGCGCGTCTCCTCGCCGTCCCCATGTCGAAGGCGCTCGGACAGCCCGTGCTGGTCGAGGCCGTGACCGGCGCGGCGGGGACGATCGGCGTCGGCCGCGTCGCGCACGCGGCGCCCGACGGATACACGCTCTCGATCGGTCACTGGAGCACGCACGTCATCAACGGCGCGATCTATCCGCTGCAATACGATCTGCTCCGGGATTTCGCTCCGATCGCGATGATCTGCGCCAACCCGATGCTGGTCGTCGCCGGCCCGTCGCTGCCGGTGTCCGATCTCCGGGCGCTGATCGACTGGCTGAAGGCTAACCCGGGCAAGGGCTCGCTCGGCACGGCGGGCGTGGGCTCGGGGAGCCACATGGGCGGCGTCTACTTCCAGCGCGCGACGCACACCGATTTCCAGTACATCCCGTACCGCGGCACCGGGCCGGCGATGCAGGATCTCGTCGCCGGGCACATCCAGTTCATGGTCGACCAGGCCTCGAACTCCCTGCCGCAGGTGCGCGGCGGGAAGATCCGGGCGTTCGCGGTGACCGCGAAGGCGCGGCTCTCCGCCGCGCCGCAGATCCCCACCGTCGACGAGGTCGGCCTGCCCGGCCTGTACATGTCGGTGTGGTACGGGATCTGGGCGCCGCGCGGCACGCCGCGGGAGGTCGTCGAGCGGCTCAACGCCGCGGTCGTCGCGTCGCTCGCCGACCCGACGGTGCGCCAGCGGCTGGGCGAGCTCGGGCAGGAGATCCCGCCGCGCGAGCAGCAGACGCCCGAGGCGCTCGGCGAGCTGCAGAAGGCGGAGATCGCCAAGTGGTGGCCGATCGTCAAGGCCGCGGGGATCAAGCCCGAATGACGCGTTGAGGCTAGAATGGATCGCCGCCTTCAGAGCGGCGTCCGGGGCAGGAGTGGGCCCCGTCTTCTCACGATCGAAGGAGGAATGATGAAGCTCTTCATGCGCCTCGCGGCGGGGCTGGCCGCCGTTGTCGCCGCAAGCGCCTTTGCGCAGAACGTTTCCATCGCCACCGGCGGCACGGGCGGCGTCTACTATCCGCTCGGCGGCGGTCTCGCCGCCGCGCTCTCGAAATACGTGCCCGGGATGCAGGCCACCGCCGAGGTGACCGGCGGCTCGGTCGACAACCTCAAGCTGGTCGGGAGCGGCAAGCCCTATGTCGCGTTCTCGATGGCGGACGCGGCGCAGGACGCCTACCGCGGCGAGGACAAGTTCAAGGGCAACAAGGTGCCGGTGCGCACGCTCGCCGTGCTGTACCCGAACCGCATGCACGTCGTCACGGTCGAGGGGATGGGCATCGAGAAGCTGACAGACCTCAAGGGCAAGCGCGTGTCGACCGGCTCGCCGGGAAGCGCGACCGAGGTGATGGCGTTCCGCATCATCGAGGCCGCCGGCCTGGACAAGGACCGCGACATGAAGCGCGAACGCCTCGGCGTCGCCGAGTCGGTAAACGCGATCAAGGACCACAAGATCGACGCCTTCTTCTGGGTCGGGGGCCTCCCGACGGCGGCGGTCACCGACCTCGCCAACACGCCGGGCGTCAAGCTCAAGATGATCGACCACGCCTACGTGGTGAAGAGGATGAACCAGAAGTACGGCGACCTCTACGTCGAGGACGTGATCCCGAAGAGCACGTACCGCGGCATGGACGCCGACAACAAGCAGGCCACGGTCATGAACATCCTGGTCGCGCACGCGAACATGCCCGACCAGGAGGC
>DATDMW010000217.1:0-13214 GCA_036518595.1 Burkholderiales bacterium | reverse complement strand
CGCATCGGCCACAAGCTCGATGCGCGCCTCGCGCGCGAGCTGGGGCTGGTCACCTTCACGCCCGACGATCTCGACTGGGACGACGAGGTGCGCATCGCGATCGAGGAGCGCGCGAGCCTGTCGCCCGACGCGCTCACCGGCCTGGAGGCGAACCTGCGCTTCACCGGCAAGGAGACCATGGCGAGCCGCATCTTCGGCCGGCTCTCGGCGTGGCAGAACTGGATCTTCAACCGGCCGAACGCCGTCGGGGATCACGGCGCGCTGAAAGTCTACGGCACGGGCGCCAAGGCGAAATTCAACCGGGAACGCGTATGACCGCGATCGACTACTCGGAGAAGATTCCCAACAACGTCGACCTCGCCCACGACCGCGCGCTGCAACGCGCGCTCGAGCACTGGCAGCCGCGCTTCCTCGACTGGTGGCGCGAGATGGGCCCGAGCGACTTCGCGGGTGCAGACGTGTACCTGCGCACCGCGGTCGGCGTCGACGCGCAGGGCTGGGCGCACTACGGCACGGTGAAGATGCCCGATTACCGCTGGGGCATCTTCCTCGCCGACGCGATCCCGGACCGCCGCATCGGCTTCGGCGACGCGCTCGGACAGCCCGTGTGGCAGCAGGTCCCGGGCGAATTCCGCTCGCAGTTCCGCCGGCTCATCGTCACACAGGGCGACACCGAGCCCGCTTCGGTCGAGCAGCAGCGCAGGCTCGGATTGACCTGCCCTTCGCTCTACGACTTGCGCAACCTCTTCCAGGTCAACGTCGAGGAAGGGCGCCACCTCTGGGCGATGGTGTATCTCCTGCACGCCTATTTCGGGCGCGACGGCCGCGAAGAGGCCGAGGAGCTGCTCGCGCGGCACTCGGGCGACGTCGACAAGCCGCGCATTCTCGGGACGTTCAACGAGCCGATCGACGACTGGCTCTCGTTCTTCTGCTTCACGTATTTCACCGACCGCGACGGCAAGTTCCAGCTGAAGAGCCTCGCGGAGTCCGCGTTCGATCCGCTCGCGCGCACCTGCCGCTTCATGCTCACCGAGGAAGCGCACCACATGTTCGTCGGCGAGACCGGGATCGGCCGCGTCGTGAGGCGCGCGCTCGAGGCGATGAAGGAGGCCGGCTCGGACGACCCCGACGCGGTGCGGCGCCGCGGCGCGATCGACCTTCCGCTCCTTCAGCGCTATCTGAACTTCTGGTTCAGCTCGTCGCTCGACCTGTTCGGGTCGGAGGTCTCGTCGAACGCGGCGAGCACGTTCGCGACCGGCATCAAGGGACGGCCGGACGAGACCACGCAATACCCGGATCATGTGTGCGCCGACGCGGCATTCGAGCTCGAGCAGCCCGACGGGCGCGGCGGCGTCGCCCGAGAACCGGTTCCCATGCGCAATGCCATGAACGAAGTGGTCCGCGCCGCCTACGTCAAGGACTGCGAGATCGGCGTCAAGCGCTGGAACCTGCAGATCCAGCGCGCGGGCCACGATTTCGGCCTCTCGCTTCCCAGTCCGCGCTTCCGGCGCGGCATCGGCGTCTGGGCCGGCGTGGCGACGGACCTCGAAGGCCGGCCGATCGACCGCACGGAGTTCGAGCACCGCCTGCCGCAATGGCTCCCGAGCGCCGAGGACAAGGCTTACGTGCGCGGGCTGATGCAGCGCGTCGCCGAGCCGGGGAAGATGGCGGCTTGGATCGCCCCGCCGGATCGGGGCATCAACAACCTCCCCCTGGACTACGAGTACGTCCGACTGAGCTAGTCGGGGTCCTCCGCCCGGCTACTGCTTGCCCTCGAGGCGCAGCAGGGCGCGGACCATCTCCAGCACCATCTTCTTGTGCTGATCGCCGAGGAGCTCGAACTTCTTCGCCACCCAGGCGTGGTCGACGTTGTAGCTCGCCGTCTCCTGGCGCGCCAGCGCGTGGCCGTCCTTGCGGTCCTCTCCGCCGAAGCGCAGCCACTGCGGCGAGACCTCCAGCCAGGAGGCGAGCGCGCGCACCTTGTCCTGCGACGGCAGCGCGCGCCCGTCGAGCCACTTGCGCACGGCCTGGGCGGTCACCGGGTCGCCGTCGTAACGGAGATTGAACTCGCGCGCGATTCTGGTCGGGCTCTCGCTCTCCGAGCGCGCCCGGCGCATAGCCTCTTTGAGACGTTTGCTGAAACTGAGTTTTTCATCGGCGATGGTCATGCTTGGCAAAGTATCACCAAGCGCGAGAGGAGACGACCACCGGTAGTTGCCTTGAAAGGTAACTATCGGTACCATTCATGCGAAACCCCACGTCGCGGCCGGGCCCGATGCCTGCGGTCCCGCCCGCATTCTCAGCCTCGCCCTCGTCGAAGAAATGTGCGATGACCTGGCGCAAGCACGATGTCTCGGAGGTGATCGAGCAGGTCCCCATCGGCGTGGCGGTGACGCTGCCGCTGGGCACGGTCGAATACGCCAATCCCCGGCTGCTCGAGCTGCTGCAGATCGACGCCGGGCGCGTGCTCGGCGCCCTGCTGCGCGATTTCCGTGCGTCCGCCAGCGCGTCGCGCGACCACGCGATCCGCCGCCGCCTGTGCGCCGGCGCGTCGTGGCAGGGCGAGACGCAGCTGCGCACCGCGGGCGGCGAGGTGCGTCACGTGCTGGAGTCGGTGTTCCCGCTGCGCGACCGCGCCGGGCGGCTCACGCACTTCATCCACTTCCTGCAGGACATGGGGGCGCTCGAGGCCGCCGAGACGCTCTCCAGCCTTGCGTACTACGACAGCCTCACGGGGCTGCCCAACCGCAATCTCTTCAACGACCGGCTGTCGCGCGCGATCGCGGCCGCGCGCCGGCGCCACGGCGGCTTCTCGCTGCTCTACGTCGACGTCGACCGCTTCAAGGACGTGAACGACACGCGCGGCCACGACGCGGGCGACGAGCTGCTGCGGCAGGTCGCGCTGCGTCTCCAGAAGTCGCTGCGGAAGATCGACACCGTCGCGCGCCTGGGCGGCGACGAGTTCGTCGTCATCCTCGACCAGGTCTCCGACGACGCGCAGGCGGCGAAGATCGCCGCCAAGATTCTCGCCTCGTGCAGCGGCGAGTACGAGCTCGAGGGCGCGGCGTGCAACGTCACGCTGAGCCTCGGCATCAGCCGTTATCCGCGCGACGCGGTCGAGGTCGAATCGCTCGTGAAATGCGCCGACAAGGCGATGTACCGAGCGAAGGCTTCCGGGGGCAACGACTTCCGGCTGCGCGAGCCAGCGCACCGCCACCGCTACCGCGTCGCGTAGCGGCCGCCCCGTTTCCCCGCGCCCGCGGCGCGCAGCCGTGCCCGCAGCGGCGCCGTCATGTGCGCGACTCCGTCCGAATCGACGAGCAGCGCGCCCGCGACGCCCATGCGTCTCGCCGCCTGGCGCCAGCCTTCGCGTCCTGCGATGAAGATCGGCTTCGACGCCGCGTCCGAGAGCGCGCCCGCGTCCGGCCCCGGCGCCACCAGCACCGTGACCGATTCGACGCCGCGCACGGGATAGCCGGTGCACGGGTCGATGATGTGCGCATAGCGCCGCCCCGCGATCTCGTAGTAGCGGCGATAGTCCCCGGAGGTCCCCATCGCCTCGCCGTCGTGCAGATCGACCGTGCCGAGCGTGCCGCCGCCGCGGGGCGCCTCGATCGCCACGCGCCAGGGCCTGCTCTCCGCGGTGCCGAGCGCCATCACGTTGCCGCCGACGTCGACGAGGGCGTCCGCCACGCCGCGCGCGCGCAGGATCTGCGCCGCGCGGTCGAGCGCATATCCCTTGGCGTAGCCGCCGAGGTCGAGCTGCACGAGCGGATTGGTGCTGGTCACGACATCGTTTTCGACGCGCAGGTCCGCCATGCGCGGACGCGCGGCCACGAGGCGCGAGAGGTCGGACGCGTCCGGAAGCGGCCCGCCGGGCGAGTCGCGATGGAAGTTCCAGAGCGCCACCAGGCGCCCGATGGCCGGGTCGAACGCGCCGTCGGAGAGCGCCTCGAGGCGCTGCGCACGCACGATCAGCTCGGCGATCTCGGGAGTGGTCCGGATCGTCCGCTCGCCGCGTGCGATCGCGGCGTTCAGATCGACGAGCGGTCCCGGCTGCCAGGCGTGCAGCGCGCGATGCAGGCGATCGAATTCGTGCAGCACCGCGCCGGCGGCGCCGCGCGCGGCGTCCGCGTCGTCGCCGGCAATGGTGATCCTTGCGATCGTCCCGAACACGTATGACGCGGCGCGATACTCCGCGCCCGCGGCCGGCCGAAGCGCGAGCGCGGCGCACAGCCACAGCAGCCACATTCCGGGACGTGCGCGCGGCATGCGGGTCAGCGCCGGCGGCGGTGCGAGGCGAACATCCACGCGCCGCTCGCCGCGAGCGCCACCAGCACCAGGGCGATCGCGTCGACGGCGAGCGGGCCGTAGCGTCCGGCGATGCGTCCGCTGTGGACATCGAGCAGCAATCGCTGCATCGGGATTCCGGGTGCGAGCTGCGCGCCGTAGCGCTCGCGCTCGTCATCCGAGAGCGCGACCGGCGCGGACCACGAGACGTCCGCATGCCGCGCCGACTGCCACGACATCACGTCCGCGCTCGCGAACGTCCCGGAGCGGGTGCGCAGCAGCAGCTCGCCGCCCTCCGTGCCCACCGATTCGATCGGGACCGCCGGCAGCGCGCGCCCCTCGAGGCGGTCGACCAGCCTGCCGTCGGCGCGCAGCACGTACAGCGAGCCCGCGCAGGCGACGACCAGCATATCGCCCAGCTCGACGAAGCCGAGCGGCTGTGGCCGCTCGTCGCCCGCGGGACGCGCGTCGAGCATCCAGCGGCCGTTCGCGGCGACCAGCTCGTGCGATCCGGCGCGGAACGCCGCGCGCGGCGGCTCGAGCGCGATCCCGTACCAGTGGTCGAGCCATTCGCTGTGGACGCGTGCGCCGTCCAGCCCGAGCGCATCGCCGTGGTTGGCGACGACGCCCGTGACCGCGAGCAGAATGAAAAAGGCCGCGGCGATGAAGCCGATGCGCGCGTGCCAGCGCCGCAGCAGCCGCAGGAAATGCAGTCGCGGCGACATCTATCGCCTGCTCACGCGGTCGAAGTAGAGCGCGAGCCGCGCCATGCGCTGCATCGCGCCCACCGACAACGTCGCGCCGACGATGCCGTCGATGTCGCGGTCGAGACGATTGGACTTCGCGAGCTTTGCACCCTGGAACTGCTTCACGAACGCCGGCTCGCGCACCTCACCGCCGCGGCTTTCGCGATAGACCAGCACGCGCACGTGCTCGATGCGTCCGTCGGCGACGACGAAGCCCGCCGTGATCGGCTCCTCCTTGCCGATCTCCTCCAGGATCCAGAGGCTGCGGCGCGCGTCGGACCAGTAGCGCTGGCGCAACTGCGCGGGCGGATGTTCGAGGATCGCCGTGGCCTCGGCCTGGATATCGGGCGTGAGCCACAGCACCTTCGGCGCCGGGCGCCCGCCGAAGACCTCGCCGACGAAGGCGTCGGGATCCTGGATCACCTCGGCTCGCGCGGGGCCGAGCGCGAGGAGAGCTGCCGCAAGCAGCGCGAGACAGATAACGGCCGCCGCGCGCATCAGAACATGTAGCCGAGACCGAGATCGAACCGGTCGAGGCTCTTATCGTTGCGGAAGCGCTGCACGTCGGCCTTGATCACGACCTGCGGGTGCACCCAGAAGTTGACGCCGATCGTGCGCACGCGCTCGTTGCGGATCAGCTCGTTCTGGATCAGGTTGTCCGCCGGATCCTCCTCCTGCCGGATGTCGTAGCGCTCGAGCCGCACAAAGGGCGCGACGTCGAAACTACCCCGCTTGTAGACGTGGTACGCGGCCTGGACGTAGGCGCCTTTCATCGACTTGGGCGCGGCGAAGGTCTGCCCTGCGGCGACGTTTGCCGCGTTGATGCGGTCCGTGTCGCCGAGCTTGCCAGCGGCGTAGAGTGCCTGAAGGTCGAAGCCGGCGACGCGGTATCGCGCGTGCACGTCCCACAGCGTGAGACGCGCATCGACGCCCTTCAGCAGCGGGTTGCTCTGCCCGTTCTGCCCCGTGTTCCCGGTGAAGACCCCGCCGCCCACGAGCAGCCCGGGCGCGCGGTAATTCAGAGCGCCGTACACGCTCAGGTCCTTGGCATTGGCCTGCTGGCCTTCCTGGTGCCCGCTGCGGATCCCCGTGGACGGATCGTCGATCTTCCCGGCGTCGAAGCCGGTGGTGACGCCGACGTCGTAGCGCAGCCCCGGCGCGACCGCGCCGTGCACGCCCACGCCGAGCTCGCGCCATGTCGTCGGGATGATCCGCGTTTCCACCTCGTTGCGCTCGACGCCGTAGTACGTCGGCGGCTCGTGCGTCTCGTTCAGGATTCCGAGCGGGATGAGGAACAGACCGCCCTTGACGTTGACGCGATCGCCGTCGGTCAGGCGGTAGTCGAGCCACGCCTGCTCGATCTCGAATTCGCCGTCGTCGTTCTTGCTGACGACCGCGTGCTCGACCTCGACCTCCGAGTGGAAGCTCAGGCGATCGTCGAAGCGGTGGTCGAGCCCGAGCACGAAGCGCCGCAGGTCGGCCTTGGTCTCGTGGTCGTCCTGGCGGAAGCGGTTGTAGTTGAACTCGCCGTAGCCGACGATGGTGGTCGCGCCGGCGCGCAGCCCGATGCTGGCGTCGGGCGGCGATGCACTGCGTGACTGCGCCTTCAACTCATCGATCTCCTGCTGCAGGATCTGAAGCTTTTGCTCCACAGTGGGCTGCTGAGCGAACGCGGGCGCGGCGAATGCGGCCGCCAGCGCCAGCGCGATGCTTTTTCTTCTCATGGCTCCTCTTTGACTTGCGTCAAGTCCGAAAGGCCTGACCCTCTTGACCACGGCGGGAATATAAATGAGAATAGTTCGCATTACAAGCGCCGAGCGCCCATGTACATCTGCATCTGCAACGGCATCACCGATCGCGACATCCGCCAAGCGGCCGCCGCCGGCGCGAGCACGCTGAACGACCTGCGCCGCGAGCTCGGCGTGGGCGCGGGCTGCGGCTGCTGCGCTTCCTGCGCCCACGCCGTGCTGTGCGAGAGCTGCCCTGCCGGCGACGTCCCGTCGCCCTCGCTGCAGCCCGCGTAGGACCGCATCGCCCGGCGACGCGCCGGCCATACGGCAAGACGACGCCGGTGCTATCGTTTGGTGATTTCCCGGAGGCCGCATGCAAGGCGACAGGAAAGTCATCGAGCACCTCAACACCGTTCTCACGAACGAGCTCACCTCGATCAACCAGTACTTCCTGCACTCGCGCATGTTCCGCAACTGGGGCCTCGAGAAGCTCGCCCGCCACGAGTACGAGGAATCGGTCGACGAGATGAAGCACGCCGACCGCCTGATCGAGCGCATCCTGTTCCTCGAAGGGCTGCCGAACCTGCAGCAGCTCAACAATCTGCTGATCGGAGAGAACGTCAGGGAGGCGCTCGAGTGCGACCTCAAGCTCGAGATGGGCGCGCTTCCCATGCTGAAGAGCGCGATCGCGTACTGCGAGAGCACGGCCGATTACGTCTCGCGCGAGCTGTTCGAGGACATTCTCGAATCCGAGGAAGACCACGTCGACTGGATCGAGACCCAGATCGACCTCATCGCCAAGATCGGGGTCGAGAACTACCTGCAGTCGCAGATGGGCGGCGCGGCCGCCTCCTGACCCCGGCGGCCAGCCACGCGCGTACAATCGTCGCCTCCATCACCCCACGGATGGACGACCCATGCCCCCCCGCGCTTCGCTCGCGCCGTCGCTGCTGTCGCTCCTCGCTCTCGTGATCGCGCCGGCCGCGCTCGCCCAGCAGGGCGGCGAGCCGGCGCGCGAGCTACCCGCGTTGCAGCTCGTCGACGAGATGCGCGCGGGCGGCCGGGTGCTGTTCCTGCGCCACGCCGCCACCGACTTCACCGAGAACGACTCGCGCATGGCGGGCTTCGAGGACTGCGCGCACCAGCGTAACCTCGTGGACAAGGGTCGCGACGACGCGCGCAAGATCGGCATCGCGATCCGCGCGCTCGGCATCCCGATCGGGCGCGTCATGGCGAGCCCCTACTGCCGCACCGTCGAGACCGCGGAGCTCGCGTTCGGACGCGCGGAGAAAATGAACGAGGCGCGCTACGCGACCGGCGAAGGTGCCGAGCGCTACGCCGATCTGCGCAAGCAGCTCGGTACGCGGCCGGCGAAGGGCAACTCGGTGATCGTCGGGCACGGCACGCCGTTCTACGCCCTGACGGGTGTACGCCTGGTCGAGGGCGAAGTCGCGGTGATCGAGCCGCTCGACGGCCGCTTCGAGATCCTCGGGCGGATCAAGCCCGACGCCTGGGGCGCGCTGCGCAACGCCGCCCGGCGCTAGGGTCCCTCGCGCCGCCGGCGCGGATGCTCCCCGGCCTCGTCGTGCTTGCGGGCGGCGCGCGACTTGGCCGCCGCCTCGCGTCGCTCCTGGACCTGCTGCTTCTGCGCGCGCATCTTCTGCAGCTGCTCGCGCCTCGCTTCCTGCCGCTCGCGCAGGGGCGCGGACTGCGGACCGCGGATCAGGCCTCCGCTCTTGCGGCGTTCCTGGAGGAACAGCCGCCGCTGCTCGCGCCGCTGCTGCATGCGCGCCTGCAGCCGCGCGTGCAGGCCGCCGAACCGCGCCTCGTTGCGCGTCGGCCGGAAGAATGCCGGCACGCGATCGAGCAGCCGCGGCCGCAGCGCCCCGCGGTGCGGCGCGAACCCCGCCTGGTTGGGACGCACGGTCACCATGCCCTGCGGCGTCTGCATGAACGTCTCGCCGATGTGCACGCGCTCGTAGGTGCCCGCCTCGCCCAGCCGGCTGCCTTCGGGAATCACCATGGGCTCGTGCTCGGTGCCGCGCACGCCGATCGTGACCGTCGGCGTGCGCACCGCGTAGCTCTTCGCGCCGAGCTTCGCGATCCAGCCGGTGACCGCGCGAAACGAGCCTTCGAACAGGTCGAGCACCGATTTGTCGGCATCCGAGCCGTCGGCGCGGAACTCGGCGAAGCGCAAATTCGTGTTGGGCCGCACGCCCATGTAGCCGCCGTCCTCCATGTCGAGATGCACCTCGCCGTCGGCGCCGGTGACGATGCTTTCCCCGGCGTGGATCTCGTCGCCGAGCTTCGGATGCCGGACGTTGCGGTTGCCGTCCAGGACGCGCACGTCGCCTTCGATCAACTCCACGCGGCCCGCGACCGTGCCCGGCTGCTCGGGACCGGAATACGACGCGGGAATCTGGGCGATCGCCGATTGGAGCCAGCCCGCCGCCAGCACCGCTGCGAGCAGGCGCAGCACGGTCTCAGAACTTTCCGGAGTCGGCGTGGCTCTCGAAGCGCGTGTACTCGCCGAGGAACGTGAGCTTCACCGTGCCGATGGGCCCGTTTCGCTGCTTGCCGATGATAATCTCGGCGATGCCCTTCTCCGGCGTGTCCGGGTTGTAGACCTCGTCACGGTAGATGAAGAGGATGAGGTCGGCGTCCTGCTCGATCGCGCCCGACTCGCGCAGGTCCGACATCACAGGTCGCTTGTTCGGCCGCTGCTCGAGGCCGCGGTTCAGCTGCGACAGCGCCACCACCGGGACCTTGAGCTCCTTGGCGAGCGCCTTGAGCGAGCGCGAGATCTCGGAGATTTCCGTGGCGCGATTCTCCCCCTGGGTCGACGCCTCCATGAGCTGCAGGTAATCGATCACGATCAAGCCGAGCGCGCCGTACTGCCGGTGCAGGCGCCGCGCGCGCGCGCGCAACTCGAGCGCGTTCAGCGCCGCCGTCTCGTCGATGTGGATCGGCGCGTCGTGCAGCTTACCGACCGCGGTCGTGAGGCGGTTCCAGTCCTCGTCCGACAGCTTGCCGGTGCGCAGCTTGTGCTGGTCGAGCCGACCGATCGAACCCAGCATGCGCATCGCGAGCTGCGTTCCCGCCATTTCCATGCTGAAGACCGCGACCGGAAGCCGGTTCTCCACCGCGACGTACTCGGCCATGTTGAGCGCGAGCGCGGTCTTGCCCATCGACGGGCGGCCGGCGACGATCACCAGGTCGCCCGGCTGCAGGCCCGAGGTGCGCGAGTCGAGGTCGGTGTAGCCGGTCGGCACCCCGGTGATGTCCGAGGGATTGTCGCGGTGATAGAGCATGTCGATGCGCTCCATCACCTGCGTGAGCAGCGGCTGGATCTCGATGAAGCCCTGCCGGCCGCGCGAGCCGGCCTCGGCGATCTCGAACACGCGCGACTCGGCCTCGTCCAGGAGCTGCCCGACCTCCTTGCCCATGGGGTTGAGCGCGGTGTCGGCGATGTTCGTGCCGACCTCGACCAGCTTCCTCATGATGGCGCGCTCGCGCACGATCTCCGCGTAGCGGCGGATGTTGTGCGCCGACGGCGTGTTCCCGGTCAGGGCCGCCAGGTAGGCGAGCCCCCCGACCTTGTCCTTGTCCTCGCTCGATTTGACCGACTCGTCGACGGTGATGACGTCCGCCGGCTTGCCCTTCTCGATCAGGCGCGCGATGTGCCGGAAGATGCGGCGGTGGTCGTCGCGGTAGAAGTCCGGGTCCGAGACGATGTCGGCGATCTTGTCGAAGGCCGCGTTGTCGATCAGCAGGCCGCCGAGGACCGACTGCTCGGCCTCGATCGAGTGCGGCGGCAGCTTGAGCTGCAGCAGCTGCGGGTCCTGCACGGACTGGGGAGCGGGCTGCGCCATCAGCGGGCCAGGCGGGCCGCGGACCGGCCACCACGGTGGAAGACCTCAGTCCGCGAACAATGACTGCCAACGTGGACTGCCACGTCACCCCTCCCCGCTCTTTTTTCCGACGTGTAACGCGGAGGTTTTATACCGCGAACCGCGGACCGCAGCAAGGGCGCGCGAAAATTTTTCGCGAATCTGTTGCTCGCGCGCCACGTCGCGCGCGCGCACTCGCTGCTGCAAGAAACGATCCCGGCTTCGTCGGAGAAATTGACGCGGCGACAGCAACAAAAAACGAAAGGGGCCGAAGCCCCTCGCGTTGGATTACCTGTGGATTGTCTGTGCGCAGCTTGTGCGCGGCCTGTGACTACTGCGCCGTCTCTCCCAGAACCGCCACCTTGACGTGCACCACCACGTCGCCGTGCAGCGCGATCGCGATCTCGTGATCGCCGACCTGCTTCAGCGGCCCTTGCGGCAGGCGGATCATCGAGCGCTCGACCTCGAAGCCCTGCTTCTGCAGCGCCTCGGCGATGTCGTAGTTCGTGACCGACCCGAACAGGCGCCCGTCGACGCCGGCCTTCTGCGTGATCTGCAGCATCAGGCCGTCGAGCTTCGCGCCCTTCTCCTGCGCATGAGCGAGCGCCTCGTTCTGAGCGCGCTCGAGCTCGGCGCGCTTCTTCTCGAACTCCGCGAGGTTCTCGGGCGTGGCGCGCTTGGCCTTGCCCTGCGGCAGCAGGAAATTGCGCGCGTAGCCGTCCTTGACCTTGACCACGTCGCCGAGGCCGCCCAGGTTCACTACCTTTTCCAGCAATATCACTTGCATGGCGGTCCTTCAGTGCAGGTCGGTGTACGGCAGCAGCGCCAGGAACCGCGCCCGCTTCACCGCGTCGGAGAGCTGACGCTGGTAGTGGGTGCGCGTGCCGGTGATGCGTGCCGGGATGATCTTGCCGTTCTCGCCGATGAAATCCTTGAGCAGGTCGACGTCCTTGTAGTCGATCCACTCCATCTTCTCGGCGGTGAAGCGGCAGAACTTGCGCCGCTTGAACAGCGCCTTCGAGCCTTTTCCGTCGCGTTTACCGTCGCGGCCCTTGCCTTTGCCGCGGCCTTTCCCTCTGGGTGGAGGCATTGCTAATCTCCTTCCGTAAATTCGATGTGCGTTGCGTGCAGCACGGGCTGCCGGCTGGTGCGGCTCCTGGCCGCGAGGAAACCGGTGACCGTGACCGCGCTTCCGAGCCTCGCGCTGGCGAGCAGCTTCGCTTCACGCTCGAAGGCGACGCCCGCGATCTCACAGTCGACCTTGCGCTCGCTCCCCGCCTCGGCGAGCGACGACTCATGGCTCAGGCGGAACCTGAGCAGCGGCACGCCGGCTGGCGTGTGGCGCAGGACGTCGAGCTCCACGATTCGGCCGCCGAGAACGATGCGGTTCGCTTGCGCCAAGGCCTCAGGCTGCGGGCTGCGGCTCGGCCGGCTTCGCCGGCTCTGCGGCCCGGGCGCCGTCCTGGGACTTCGCCTCGCCGGGGTTGAGCACCGACTTCGCCTTCTCTTCCTTCATCATCGGCGAAGGCGTGGTCCAGGCGCGCTCCATCTTCACGATGAGGTGGCGCAGGACCGCGTCGTTGAACTTGAACGAGTGCTCGAGCTCGCCCAGCGTGGCCGAGTCGCACTCGATGTTCATGAGCACGTAGTGGGCCTTGTGAACCTTGGCGAGGGGGTACGCGAGCTGGCGCCGCCCCCAGTCTTCCAGCCGATGGATTTTTCCGCTCCTCGAGGTGACCGTGGAACGGTAGCGCTCGATCATCGCCGGGACCTGCTCGCTCTGGTCCGGGTGAACGATGAAAACGATCTCGTAATGCCGCATGCCTTGATTCCCTATGGTTTGTAGCCGCCCTCACATCGCCGTTGCGACCCGACGACTGCCGGTGCGGCAGGGTTGAACGAATTGTATGAACCGGAACGACCACGAAACCGCCATCCCGGAACACGGAATTGTAACAGACGCGCCATGGGTTTGTAACACTTACAAACTACGCTGCGGCTGTGTCACGGATAAACCGGGTTTCTGTTACGGGTATGACAGCCGTGGTCCTAAAGGTCCAGCGCAACCGCTCCGCCGGGGCGCTTATTCGCCCGCCATCCCCAATTCGCTCTTCACGTGCTCGAGCAGCGGCCCCACCTTCGCGACCGCCGCGCGTATCTCGTCCGCCGACTTGCCGAGGGTGGCGGACCAGAAGCCTAGCGCACGCGGGTCGCGCACGTCGATGCGCGTCGGGTCCGGCGGGACGTAATCCTGCGCCTGGGGTCGGGCTGCCATCCCGGATGGGACCGCCGCTTTCGCCGTGTGTTCTCGCGAATTCAGACCAGAGGTAACGGGCAATGAGCAGGGTGAACAGGCTGTGGAGCAAATTGCGCATGGTGGGATTGCTGCTGGCCGCGGCCGGGGCCGCGCTCGGGCTGGCGCCGCGCGATTGGCGCAGCGCGGGCGCAGCGCCGGCGGGACTTGCGCCCGATCCCGCGGCGACCCCCGAAGCCGTGGTCCAGGTCTACGGCGCCAGGGTATCGGGCTGGCGCGGGATCTTCGGGGTGCATACCTGGCT
>DATDMW010000216.1:0-8038 GCA_036518595.1 Burkholderiales bacterium | reverse complement strand
CGGGTACGAGCCGCGGATCGATGTGCGCTCCGGCCTCGCCGCCGCGATCGACTGGTACGTCGCCAATCTGGGCGGACGCCGCGCCGAGCATCCCGAGAAGGCGTCGAAGTCGAGGAGCACGACCGCGATAGCCCGATAGGTCCTTCGGCGATCAATCGTTCTTAACATCCCCCCCTCAAAATGAGGCGTCCATTCGGCAGGGGACCTCAAGCAATGCTGCTAGTCGAAGACAAGCCGGAGCTCTCGCTCCGGTCCGATGAAGTTTCCGAAACGCGCGCCGAGGCGCAGTCCGAACTGGGGACCGTGGCGGTCGTCGGCCTCGGCTACGTCGGCCTCCCGGTCGCCGTCGAGTTCGGCAAGCGCCGGCCGACGGTCGGCTACGATCTGTCGCGCAAGAAGATCGCGAATCTGCGCCACGGCATCGACACCACGGGCGAGGTGGCGCCCGAGGAGCTGCGCCAGGCGGAGAAGCTGCGCGTCAGCGACGATCCGGCGATCCTCGCGGAAGCCGACTACATCATCGTCGCGGTGCCCACGCCGGTGAACGCCGCGCGGCAGCCGGACTTCTCGCCGCTCGAGTCTGCGAGCCGCACCGTCGGCGAGCACATGAAGCCCGGCGCGATCGTGGTCTACGAGTCGACCGTGTACCCGGGCGCGACCGAGGAAGTCTGCGTGCCCATCCTGGAGAAGCACTCCGGGATGCGCTGGCGCCAGGACTTCCACGTCGGCTACTCGCCGGAGCGCATCAACCCGGGCGACAAGGAGCACAGCTTCACCCGGATCCGCAAGGTCGTGTCGGGCGACGACGCCGAGACGCTGGAGAAGGTCGCGGCCCTGTACGGGTCGGTCGTGAGCGCCGGCGTGTTCCCGGCCTCGTCGATCCGCGTCGCCGAGGCGGCGAAGGTGATCGAGAACACGCAGCGCGACCTCAACATCGCACTGGTGAACGAGCTCGCGATCATCTTCGACAAGCTCGGGATCGACACGATGGAGGTGCTCAAGGCGGCGGGCACGAAGTGGAACTTCCTGCCGTTCCGTCCCGGGCTGGTCGGCGGCCATTGCATCGGCGTCGACCCCTACTACCTTACGCACAAGGCCGAGCTGGTCGGCTACCACCCCGAGGTGATCCTCGCGGGCCGCCGCATCAACGACAACATGGGGCCGCACATCGCGCGCAAGACCATCCAGCAGATGATCAACGCCGGCCGCAATATCAAGGGCGCGCGCGTGACCGTGCTCGGGCTGACGTTCAAGGAGAACTGCCCCGACATCCGCAATTCCAAGGTCGTCGACGTCATCCGCGAGCTGGCGGAGTACGGCGTCGAGATCTCCGTGCACGACCCGTGGGCCGACGCGGCGGAGGCGCTGCACGAGTACGACGTGCGCCTGCGCGCGTGGGACGACCTGGCGCCGGCCGACGCGCTCGTGCTGGCGGTCGCCCACCGGCAGTTCCTCGAGACCCCGACCTCCACCTATCTGCAGAAGATCGTGCGCCGCGGATGCCTGATCGACGTCAAGTCCGTGCTCGACCCGGATCCGTTCCGACGCGAGGGACTGCAGGTATGGCGGCTGTAGCGCTCGCGCGCGGCCCCGACAGCGTCGCGAGCGACCACGACACCGCGGCCGAGGGATCGCCCGCGCGGCTGCGCATCGGCGTCCTCGCCGACTCGCTGCTGCAGCCGCGCTGGGCCGTCGACGGTCTGCGCAAGATCGTCGACTCGGGCGTCGGCGACGTCGTCGTCATCGCCGAGGCGGGCGGCCCGCGCGACGCCGGGCCGTTCCTGTGGCGCGCGTACTGCGCCATCGACGCGCGGCTGTTCGGGTCGTCTCCCGATCCTCTCGAGAGAACCGACCTCGCGGCGGAGCTGCGGCAGGCGCGGCTGCTCAGACGGCCGCCGGAAGACTCCGGGCCCGCGAGCGCGCACGCGTGGATCGCCGAGATTCGCGCCATGGATCTCGATGTCCTGGTCGCGCTGGGCGCCGAGACCTGCGCCGCGCTCGAAAGCGTCGCGCGCTACGGCGTCTGGCGCTACGGCTTCGGGCCCGATGCCAGCGAGTCCGACTCGCTCGCCGCCGTGCGCGAGGTGGCGGCCGGCGCGCCCGTGACCGCCTCCGGCCTGCGCGCGCGGCTTCCGGGCGCCGAGGACCGGCTCATCTACCAGTCGTGGTCGCGCACCTTCCCGCTGTCGCTCGCTCGCACGCGCCACGCGCTGTTGCCGAAGACCGGCGAGTTCGCCTACCGCGCGCTCGACGAGCTGCGGCGCTCCGGCCCCGCCTGGCTGCAGAGCCGCGCGCCGATCCGCGAGGAAGCATCGCTTGACCGGGCGTCGATTCCCGGCACCGCGGGGATGCTGTGGCGCATGTCGCTCCTCGGCTCGCGCATCGCGCGCCGCGTGCTGCAGAAGCTCGCGTGCGTGGACCAGTGGTTCCTCGCGTACAGATTCGGAGGCGACTCGCGCTGGCGCGGCGACCTGCGCCAGTACGTCGCGATGATGCCCCCGAAGGATCGCTTCTGGGCCGATCCTTTCGCGGTCGTGCGCGACGGCCGCTACTGGATCTTCTTCGAGGAGCTGGTGTTCTCGCGCGGCAAGGCGCACATCGCCGCTGTCGAAGTGTCGCCCGACGGAGCGCGCTCGCAGCCCGTGCGCGTGCTCGAGCGCCCCTACCACCTCTCGTACCCGTTCCTGATCGAGCAGGACGGCGAGCTGCTGATGATTCCCGAAACCGCCTGCAACGGCACGGTCGAGGTCTACCGCTGCACGCGCTTTCCCGACCAGTGGACACTCGAGCAGACCCTGTTCGAGAACGTGCACTTCACCGACTCGACCTTCCATCGCGCCGGCGACACCTGGTGGATGTTCGCGAACGCCACCGTCGCGGGCGCGGAAGGCGCCGACGAGCTGCACCTGTACCACGCCGACCGGCTGGCCGGTCCGTGGAAGCCGCATCGCCACAACCCGGTGAAGTCGGACGTGCGCGGCACGCGCCCCGCCGGACGGCTGTTCCGCCGCGGCGAGGACCTTTACCGGCCGGCGCAGATCGGCGTTCCGCTGTACGGGACCGGCGTGTCGATCAACCGCGTGCTGCGGCTCACGCCGGACAGCTACGCCGAAGAGGAGGTCGAGCGCGTGGCGCCCTCGTATCCGCCGCGCCTGCTCGGCATCCACACGCTCAACCGCGCCGGCGAGCTGCGGGTGATCGACGGCTTCTTCCGCCGCTCGCGTCTTCGCCCCGACGTCCTCGAGTCGCTCGACACCCATGTCTTTTGAGGACCTGCTTCATCCGCTGCTCGACCGCTACATGCAGGCGCCCGCCTGGGTGAAGGCGTCGGCGGGGCGCGCCTACGCCTGGGTGCCCGCGCGCTTCCGCTTCGGCGGCGCTTACTACCGCTTCCGCGACGAGGTCGCGGTGCGCGACCCGGGGGCGCTCGAGCGCCTCGCGCGCCGCAAGCTGCGGTCGACGCTCGAATGGGCGCTGCAGACGGTGCCGGCGTACCGCGACTACGCGCCGCTCCTCGCTCGCTGCGACGACACCGCGGAGCTGCTCGCGCGCATGCCGCTCGTGGACAAGAAGGCGATCAAGGCGCGGCCGGAGAGCTACCTGTCCGCCGCCGTCCCGCAGTCGGCGCGCCTGAAGACGGTCACCGGCGGCTCGAGCCGCGACCCGCTCGAGTTCTACCTGCAGAAGCACGTCTCGCGGCCGAAGGAATACGCGTTCATGCACGACTTCCGCGCGCGCACCGGCTCCGACGGCACCGAGCCGACGCTCGCGCTCCGCGGCCGCCCCGTGCCCGGCGCGGACCGTGGACGCCTCTGGACCTGGGAGCCGATCAAGCGCCAGCTGATCTTCAGCTCGGCGCACCTCGACGCGTCGCACATGCCGCGCTACGCGGAGGCGCTCGCGCTGCACCGGCCGCAGTTCATCGAGGCGTACCCGTCGGTGCTGTACCTTCTCGCGCGCTGGCTGGTCGAGCACCCGCTGCCCGCGTTCACCTCGAACGTGAGCGGCGTGATGCTGTACTCGGAGACCGTGTACGGCTTCCAGCTCAAGCTCTTTCGCGACGTGTTCCACTGCCCGGTGCTCGCGCACTACGGGCACTCGGAGCGCGTGCTCATGGCGGCGACGATGCCCGACGACGACCGCTACTTCTTCTGGCCGCAGTACGGTTGGCTCGAGCTGGTCGGTCTCGACGGCCGCCCGATCACGCAGGCCGGCGTGCCCGGCGAGATCGTCGGCACGAGCTTCGACAACCGCGTCATGCCGTTCGTGCGCTACCGCACCGGCGACCTGGCGATCCTCTCGGACCGCGGCCACGCGCGGCTCCCGGGCTTCGTCGCGTGCGAGCGCATCGAGGGCCGGCTGCAGGAGTTCATCGTCGACCGGCACGAGCGGCTGATCTCGGTGGTGCAGATCGGCTCGGCGCACTTCCCCGAGTTCGGCGCCATCGACAGCATGCAGTACGAGCAGAAGCGCCCGGGCGAGCTGGTGCTGAAGTTCGTCGCCGGCGACGGCTTCACGCCGGAGATGCAGCGGCGGCTCGCCCGGGCGGTGGGCGACAAGGCGGGATGCGACTGCCGCGTCGTGAAGGTGCGCGAGATCGGGCGCACCGCGCGCGGCAAGCAGCAGCTCATCGTCCAGCACCTGGACATCAAGCGCTACCTCGGCACGGCGGGGGCCCACTGAAGCCATGACCGCAGCACGCACGCGCCTCATCATGCTCGGCACCGCCTTCGAGACGCGGGGCGGGATCTCGGCCGTCGTGAACACCTACCGCGCCCACGGGTTGTTCGAGCGCTGGCCGATCGAGTACATCGCGACGCACTGCGACGGATCGGGATGGCGCAAGCTCGCGACCGCCGCGCGCGCCGTGCGCCGGCTGGTCGCGTCGCTGGCGCGCGATCCGAACGCGATCGTGCATATCCACGGCGCCTCGCGCGCGAGCTTCTGGCGCAAGTCGGTGTTCATGGCGATCGCGCTCGCCGCGCGCTGCCCGGTGGTCTTCCACCTGCACGGCGGCGGCTTCGCGACCTTCTACGAGGAGGAGTGCGGCCCGGTGCGCAAGCGCATCGTGCGTTTCCTGCTCGAGCGCGCCTCGCGCATCATCGTGCTGTCGGCGCAGTGGCGCGCCTGGCTCGCGAGCGCCATGCGCAACCCCAACGTCGTCTGCATCGCCAACCCGATGCCGATGCACCCGGAGCCCGCGGCGGCGGGGCGCCGCAACACGCTGCTGTTCCTCGGCCGCCTGGAGCGCGCGAAGGGCGTGTTCGACCTGGTCGATGCGGTCGCCGCGCTGCGCGACACCCATCCGGACATGCGCCTGGTCCTCGCCGGCGACGACGTCGACGGGCTCGCCGCCTACGCGGCCGAGCGCGGCGTCGCCGATCGCGTGCAGCTCACCGGCTGGGTCGGGCCCGAGCGCAAGCGCGCGCTGCTCGACACCGCGGCGGCGTTCGTCCTGCCCTCGTACGCCGAGGGCCTGCCGATCAGCCTGCTCGAGGCGATGGCGGCGGGCCTGCCGTCGGTCGCGAGCGAGGTCGGCGGCATCCCGGACATCGTCGCCGACGGCGTGAACGGGATGCTGATCGTGCCGGGCGACGTCGCGATGCTCACGCGGGTGCTGCGCAAGCTGCTCGACGACCGCATGCTGCGCGCGCGCCTGGGCGCCGCGGCGCGCGAGACCGTGCGGCTGCGCTTCGACGCCGATCACGTCATCGGGGAGCTGGAGAAGATCTACGCGAGCCTGGGGCTCGCGCGCACCGGCAAGGGGAGGGTGCGGCGGACTGCGCGCGCTCTGCGCGAGGCGGCCTGAAAGGAGAATCGATGAGTACGGCACGACCGGTGGTACTGACGGTGGGACCGCAGCCCGCGGCAAGGGCGCGGCTCGCGGCGGACTTCGAGCTCTCGCCTTTCGACGAGAGCGGGAGCGGACTGTCGCGCGTGCTCTCGCCGGGAGCGCGGCTCGCGGCGACCACGCTGTGGCGGCGCGCCGCGATCGTCCACGTCCGCGCGTCGGCGGACGAGCGCGCGCGCAAGCGCGAGGCCTCGTACCTGCGCGCCGCGAAGGCCTGCGGCGCGGGCACGGTGTACGAGCTCGGCGCCGACGCCGTCGCGCACGGGCGCGCGGGCGGCATGGTGACGCCGCTGCCGCGGCGCGCGGCGCGCGTCGCCGATGTCGTCGTCGTGCCCTCGGAATACGACGCCGACGCCTGGCGCCGGCTCGCGCCCGGCCAGTCGATCGCCGCGCTCCCGAGCGCGGTCGACGCCGCGGCCTACGCGGGCATCGTGCGCCAGCCGCGCGACCCCGGCACGCCGCTGCGGCTGCTGTTCGTGGGCGGCCTGGTGCGCGACCAGGGGCTGTACGAAATCCTGCAAGGGCTGCGGCTCGCGCGCGTGCAGGACGTCGTGGCCTCGCTGCTCGTCGCGGGCGAAGGGCCGGACGAAACGGCGCTCAAGCGCTTCGCCGCCAGCCTGGGGCTCGACGGCGCGGTCGGCTTCTGCGGCGCGGTCGAAGGCGAGGCGAAGCTCGAGCTGCTGCGCGACGCCGACGCGGTCGTCGCCGCCTCGCACGCCTACTGCGCGCCCGGGCCGGTCCTGGAAGCGATGGCCGCTGGATTGCCGGCGATCGTCACGCGCGTGGGCGCGATGCCCGAGGTGGTGAGCGACGGCGTGCACGGGCTGTTCGTGGAGCGGCGCGCCCCGCACTCGATCGCGCGCGCTATCGCGACGCTCGCCGCCGACCGCGAGGGCGTCGTGCGCATGGGCGAGGCGTGCCGCGCTCGCGTCGCGAGCGGGCACTCGGTCGAGCGCCAGGCCGAGGGGCTCGCCAGCCTCTACACCGACATCCTGGCGGCGCGCAACCTGCGGCCCGCGTCTTCGCAGGGCTCCCGCGGCTGACCGCTCCCCGCATGGAACGCGTGAGCGGAGGAGCGCTCGAGAAGATCCTCTGGCGCGTGAACCGCCTCCGGTGCATGACGCCCGCGGAGGTCGGCCACCGCGTGCTGCGCCTCGCCCGGGCCCAGGCCGAGCGCGCGGGATTCTCTGGCGTGGTTCCCGCCGCCGATATCTCCGCGGTCCCGAAGCCCTGGATCGGCGTGCCGCCGGGCGTCGACGCCGAGGCCGTTCTCGCCGCCGCCGCGCGCGTCGCGGCCGGCCGGCTCGACGTCTTCGCGCTGAGCGACGTCGACCTCGGCGATCCGCCGCGCTGGAACCGCGACCCGAAGACCGGCGTCGAGGCGCCGCTCGCCTTCGGCAAGCTGCTCGACTACCGCGACGCGCGCCTCGTCGGCGACATCAAGTACCTGTGGGAGCCGAACCGGCACCTGCAGCTCGTGACGCTCGCGCAGGCGTGGGCGCTCTCGGGCGAGTTCCGCTGGTTCGCGGCGCTGCGCGACCAGCTCGACAGCTGGTTCGCGGCCTGCCCCGACGGCCGCGGGCCGAACTGGGCGAGCGCGCTCGAGGCGGCGATCCGGCTGATCAACTGGTCGATCGCGTGGCAACTCCTCGGCGGCGCGGGCTCGGCGCTGTTCCGCGATCGCGCGGGAGCGGAGTTCCGCGCGCGCTGGCTCGACAGCGTCTACCGCCATGCGCGCTTCGTCGCGGGAAATTTCTCGCTCTACTCGTCGGCGAACAACCACCTGCTCGGCGAGGCGTCGGGCCTGTTCATCGCGGCGCTCGCCTGGCCGCACTGGCCGCGCGCGCGCGGCTGGGCGCGCAAGGCGACGGCCATCCTCGAGCGCGAGGCGCTGCTGCAGAACGCGCCCGACGGCGTCAACCGCGAGCAGGCCGTCTCGTACCAGCAGTTCACGCTGGATTTCCTGCTGCTGCCGCTGCTCGCGGGCCGGGCCGCGGGGATCGCCTTCTCGCGCGCGTACGAGACGCGCATCGAGGCCATGCTCGAGTACCTGGCGTCGATCATGGACGCCGGCGGCAACGTGCCCATGATCGGCGACGCCGACGACGGCTACGTCGTCAGGCTGGCGCCGGCGCCAGGCGTCTGTCCGTACCGCTCGCTGCTCGCGCCCGGTGCGGCGCTCTTCGG
>DATDMW010000215.1:0-5818 GCA_036518595.1 Burkholderiales bacterium | reverse complement strand
TACCCGAGCCGCTCCTTCGCCTTGCCGACGTCGGCCTGCGAGTAGCGCACGTCGCCCGGGCGGAAGTCGCGGTAGACCGGCTCCACGCCCTGAAGCTGCGGATAGCGCGGCTCGAGCAGCGTGCGGATCGCCTGGAACAGTCCCTTCAGCGTGGTCTTGTCGTTCAGCGCGACGTTGTACACCTGGTTCACGGCCTCGGGGTCCTGCGCGGTCGCAGCGAGCAGGTTCGCCTGCACGACGTTGTCGATGTAGCAGAAATCGCGCGCCGTCTCGCCGTCGCCGTTGATGAACACCGGCTCGTGACGCATCATGCTCGCGATCCACTTGGGGATCACGGCCGCGTACGCGCCGTTCGGGTCCTGGCGCGGGCCGAAGACGTTGAAGTAGCGCAGCCCGACCGATTCCAGCCCGTAGCAGCGCGCGAACACGTCGGCGTAGACCTCGTTCATGTGCTTGGTCGCCGCGTACGGAGACAGCGGCCGCCCGGTCTGCGGCTCGACCTTGGGCAGCGCCGGATCGTCGCCGTACACGGAGCTCGAGCTCGCGTACACGAAGCGCTTCACGCCCGCGGTGTGCGCGGCCATCATCATGTTCAGGAAGCCGGTCACGTTGCTGTCGTGCGCGCCGATCGGGTTCTCGATCGAGCGCGGCACGCTGCCGAGCGCCGCCTGGTGCAGCACGATCTGCGCAGGGCGGCACGCGCGCCGGCAGGCGTCGAGCGAGCGGATATCGCCCTCGATGAAGCGGAACGAGGACCACTGGCGCTCGGTCACCAGCTCCTTCACCTGCGACAGGTTGCCGCGGTGGCCGGTCGAGAAGTTGTCGAGGCCGATCACCTTCTGGTCGAGCTTGAGCAGCGTCTCGAGCAGGTTCGAGCCGATGAAGCCCGCGACCCCGGTCACGAGCCAGGTTCGGGGCGCGGACCGCAGCTGGTCGAGCGTTTTGTCGTATGCGGTATTCATGGGATCACTCCGGTTGCGGTTTGGCCATGGGCCGCTTCTCTCGCAGCAGCAGCCCGACGAGATCGAAAAGCAGCCGGCGCTGGCCGGCGACGACGAGCAGGATGGGATACACGAGCGCGATGACGGCCGCGCCCTCGGCGAGCTGCGCCAGGTGCCAGTGGTCGCCGCCGACCCTTGCGACCACCTCTCCGGCGACCGCCGCCGAGCCGATCGCCGCCGCGAGCACCGCCCCGAGCGCGCCCCATTCCTGGAGCCTGTGGACGGCGACGCCGGTCAGCGAGGAGACGCGGACGAGCGTCATCGCGCGCTCGGCGTAGATCGCCGCCACGCTGCCCGCGGCCGCGCCCGGAAGGCCGACGAAGAGCGCGCCCGCGAGGCTGCACGGCACGCCGAGCGCCAGCGCCAGGAAGTTCACGCGCATCGCGTAGGGGCCCTGCCGGAAGACCAGCAGGATGCTGTGGAGCTCGATCACGAAGGCGACGTTGGCGAGGCAGGAGAAGCGCATCACCGGCACGGCGTCCGCGTACGCGGCGGTATAGACGGCGGCGATCAGCGGCTCGGCGAACACGAACGCGAAGGCGATCAGCGGAAACGACACCGCGGCGACGATCATGTTCGCGCGGTTGTTGAGCGCGAGCATCCCGGCGATGTCGCCTCCGGCCTGGAGCCGGCTCATGGTCGGAAGGAAGGCGTAGTTGAACGACTGGCGGCACATGGTGAGCATCGGCCCGAGAACGCCCGCGATCGAGAACGCGGCGAACTGGTGGATGCTGAAGAGCGTGGCTGCGACCCAGCCGTCGGCCTGCCCGCGCAGGCCGTGCAGCGCGCTCGACACGCCGAACGGTGCGGCGTAGCGCACCTGGTCGGCGAACGCGGCGCGGCGCGCGACCGGGCGCCCGAGCCCGTGGTAGCGCTGCACGTAGGCGAACAGCAGCGCCACCTTGATCGCGACGAACGCGAGCAGGACCGCGAGCACGGCTTCGAGCTCGCCGGTCGCGAGCGCCGCCGCCGAGAGCGCCCCGGCGCGCAGGGCCGAGAGCCCGACGGTGGCGCGCGCCTGCCAGTGAACGCGCTCGTCCACCGTCGGCAGCAGATCGAGCAGCGACGCGACCGCCCAGAGCGCCACGAAGCTCGGCACCAGCGCCGCGTGCCCGCTCAGGCCGCGCATGCTCTGCGGCAGCCACGGGTTCCACGGGCTTATGAACCAGGCGGCGATCGACCCGGTCACCGCGAGAAAGATCAGCGTCTGGTTGATGTAGAGCCGCTTCGCCGCCGCGTCCGAGCGCGGCAGGAAGTAGTACAGGCTGTACGGCATCGCCAGCGGCACGAGCGCCATGACGGTCGCGACCGCGAGCCACAGCAGGCGGTAGCGGCCGAAGTCGGCGACGTCGAGCGTGCGCGCGAGTACGACCGGCAGCAGGAACTGCAGCCCGTAGTCGATCGCGTTCGCGGTCCAGAGCGAAAGCGCCTGGCGCTCGATCGGCCTGCGCTTCTCCCGGGTCGTGCCGCCCGGATCGACGCCGTCGGAGGGACCGAGGGCGGCTTCCGCGCGGGCGCCGCCCTTCATCGCGCGGCTCCGATCGCCATCAGCGCCTTGGTGTAGCGCGCCGTCACAGAGCTCATGGAATGATGCGTCCAGTAGTGCATGCGGCACCTCGCGGACGCGGCGTGCCAGTGATCGTCGTCGAGCATGAGGCGGCCGATCTCCTGGACCGCCGCGGACACGTCGCGCACCACCGCGTAGATCGGCTCCAGCCCCTGGCGCGAGCCGGTGTCGACGAAGGACACGGTCGGCACGCCGCGCGCCCACGCCTGCAGGAAGGTGTTCGGGAATCCCTCGAAGCGCGACGTATTGACGAAAACGCGGGCGCGGTTGAAATAGGCCTCGACGCCCGCGTAAGGCACGAAGCCGGCGAACTCGACGTTGCGCAGCGACTGCGCCTCGCGCTTCACGCCTTCGAAGTAACGGATGTCCTGCTGGCGCAGGCCGCCCGCGCCGCCCACCATGACGAAGCGCAGCTGCGGCAGCCGGCGCGCCATCTCGAGCAGCAGCTCGGGCTGCTTGTAGTCGCGGATCGTGCCGACCCACAGCACGCTGCCGCTCTCGTCCGCGGTCGCGCCGACGGGCGGCGCGTACGCGCTCGGGATCACGGTCGCGCGGCGGCCGTAATTCTCGTAGCAGGTCTCCTGCTGGAACGCGTTCTGGACGATGACCGCGTCGGCATGGCGCACGCCGTACTCGAACATCCAGCGGTCGCGGCGGAAGCGCAGCGCCTGCTTCTCCGGGATGAAGTCGACGTCGGAGGCCGCGGCGTATACGGAGCGGCGTCCGTGGCGCCGGCAGAACGCGGCGACCACGCCCGCGAGCATCGACGAGGATCGCGTGTAGTAGATGTCGGCGTTCGCGCGGCGCAGCGCCGCCCACGTCGTCGACAGCCGCGGGTGCAGGAAGCGCACCACCGGGATGCCCTGCTCGAGGCGGTGCGTCTTGTGGACGGTGACGCCGTGCACGCGCACGCCTTCGGCCTGCCCGAAGTCGTTGCACACCATCGATATGCGGAACCCGGCCTCGGCGAGCGCGCGCGCGAGGATGCTCTGCTGCACCTCGGCGCCGCCGACGATCTTCAGCTCGGCGATCCCCGCGAGGATGGGCCAGGCGAGCGGCGCGACGAAGCACACGCTCGGCGGCCGCGAGGACGCGGCGCCGGCGGCGGCATCCGAGCTCAATACCGGCTCGGCGGCGTCAGGCCAGCTGAGCGCAGATTTCAGGCCGTGCGTACTTCTCATAGATTCTTTCGAGCGAGGCGGCCGCGATCTCCACGGTCGCATTGGCGAGGACCCATTGGCGCTGACGCGCGGCGACCGTCACGCGCTCGTCGCTGGCGCGCCGGATCGCGTCGGCGAGCCCCTGCGCCGAGCGCGCGGAGACCACCTGCCACTCGCAGGGCAGGATCCGCCGGATGTCGGAGTACTCGGTGCTCGCGACCGGGACGCCGAGTGTCATGGCCTCGAGCACCACGTTCGGGAAGCCCTCGTGCTCCGAGGTCACGTAGAGCACGTCGCACTGGCGCACGATCGCGGGGACGTCGGTGCGCAGCCCGGCGAACTTGATCCGGTCCTCCAGCCCCAGGCTGTCGTAATGCCGGAGCACCGCGGCCTTGTAGCCTCCCGTGTCGGACTCGGGGTTCGCGCGGTACCTTCCGGACGCAGCGAGCCGGTCCCCCACGAACAGCACCCGCCACGCGGGGTCGCTCTCGACCAGCCGCGCCGCGGTCGCGAGCGCGAGGTGGTAGTCCTTCGCCGGCTTGATCGCGCCGACCAGGCACGCGAGCTTGACGCGGGCATCGCCGAAGAAGCGGAACTTGTAGTCGAGCGCCGTGCGCGCACCGTGCTCGATCTCGTCCACGCGCACGCCGTTCCAGACGACGTGGACGTCGTCGGGCGCCAGCGCGAACAGGCGCCGCGCGAAGTCCGCGCCCGCGTGCGTGTTCGCGACCACGCCGCGCGCGAGCGAACGGGTGAAATGGTGCGCGAAGCGCTGGACCGGCGTCAGCCGGTAGTTGTGGCTGCGCTCGGAGTTCAGGACCGGGATGCCGGTCCCGGCCGCGGCGAGCCGCGAGTACAGGTGCCCGTCGAACAGGAAGCCGTGGACGATGTCGGGACGCCAGCGCAGGATCTGCGCGCGCAGCCGCCGCAGCACGGCGAGGTCGAGCCGCGACTGCTTCTGGTCGACGATCAGCTCCACGGCCGAGCCCGCGAGCTCGGCGCGGCGCGGCACGTCGTCGTTCAGGGTGTAGATCCTGATCTCGTGGCCGCGCGCCGCGAGCTGCTTCGCCAGCTCGACCAGCTGCTTCTGCGCGCCGCCGAGCGTGAGCTCGCTGATGACGTAGAGAATCTTCACCGGCGCGTCAGGCCCATTTCTCGCGCCACATCTCGAACGCGACCAGCAGCCAGACCTTCTGCACGTCGATGCGGTCGCGCGCCGGGCCGCCTTCGCGGAAGTTGCGCACCGCGCGCTCGGTCACCGCAGGGTCGAGCACGCCCGCGGCGCGCACGCGCTGCGGATCGAGATAGTTGTCGATCAGCGGGGCGAGATCGCCGCGCAGCCAGCGAGACATCGGCATGCTGAAGCCCTGCTTGGGGCGCTCGAGGACCGACTTGGGCACGTAGCGGTAAAGCACGCGGCGCAGCAGGTGCTTGGTGCCGAGCGACCCCTGGCGCAGCTCGTACGGAAGGCGCAGCGCGAACTCGACCAGCCGGTGATCGAGCAGCGGCTCGCGCCCTTCGAGCCCGACCGCCATGGTCGTGCGGTCGACCTTGGTCAGGATGTCGTCCGGCAGGTAGTGCCGGATGTCGCAGCAGCTCATGTGGTCGGGGAACTTGCGCGGGTAGCCGTTCAGCGCCGGCCGCGGGTGCACCGTCTCGCCGAGCAACCGCGAGGTCTCGCCCGGCAGCCAGAACGACATCGACAGGTCGTAGATCGTGCCGGGATCGGCGTCGGGGAGGACGTGGCGCAGCTTCTCGACACGGTCGACCACCGTGCGCCGGGTCGCGTGCCGAACGCCGCTGACCGGCAGGCGCTCGACCACGTGCTGCGCCGGCGCGAGGATCTCGAGCGCGTGCGACAGCGCGACGCGCGCGGCGCGGGGCACGCGCACCAGCCGGCGCTGGCGCGCCAGCGTGAGCGCGTAGCGCGCGTAGCCGCTGAAGAGCTCGTCGCCGCCGTCGGCGGACAGCGCCACCTTCACGTGGCGGCGCGCCATCTTCGAGACGAGGTAGGTCGGGACCCCCGACTGGTCGCCGAAGGGCTCGTCGTAGAGGTCGCCCCACTCCTCGAGCACGCCGAGCATGTCGCG
>DATDMW010000214.1:0-3944 GCA_036518595.1 Burkholderiales bacterium | reverse complement strand
TCTCGCCGAGCGTCCACTTCGACTCGCTGCGCTCGGTGATCGTCCTCGTGCCCAAGAAGCGCCCGTGAACGTCAACCTGCTCGAGCCCGCCAAGGCTGCGCTGCTCATCTTCGTCGCCTCGATCCTGCAGGTGACGATCTTTTCCGAGATCGACATCCTCGGCGGCTACCCCGACGTGGTGCTGCTGACGCTGGTCGCGATCGCGCTGCTGCGGGGCTCGATCTACGGCGCCGCGTGCGGGTTCTTCGCGGGGCTGCTCGTGGACACCGCGACGCTCTCGACGCTCGGCGTCACCTCGCTGCTGCTGACGATCACCGGCTACTGGATCGGCCGCTACGGCGAGACGACCGGCCGCGACCGGCTGCACGCGCCGTTCGTCTCGGTCGCGGTGGCCACGGTGCTCGTCCAGATCGGGGCGCTGATCCTCCACTACATGCTGGGCGACGACGTCTCCGCGCGGACGGTGCTGCTCGACGCGCTCCCGGCGAAGGTCGGCCTGAACCTGCTGCTGACGCTGCCGGTCTACGCGCTCACGCGCCGCCTGCTGGCGATCGCCTCGACGCCCGAGACCGCGACAGAGGTGCGGCTCCTTGGCTAGCAGCGGCACGCGCCTGCCGCGCACGGGCTCGGACCGCTTCCTGCCGCCCGACCCGCGCGTCGAGGGCCCGTACCGCTTCACGCCGCAGCTCGCGCTGCGCATTGGGATCCTCGGGGCGGTCGCGCTGGCGGTGTTCGGCGTGCTCTTCTTCCGCCTCTGGGCGCTACAGGTGCTTTCGGGCCCGCAGTACCTGCGCGCGGCGATGGACAACCAGCTGCGCTCGGTGCGCGTGGAGGCCCCGCGCGGACAGATCCTCGACGCCAAGGGCCGGCCGCTGGTCACGAACGTCCCGGGCACCGCGGTCGAGATCCACCCCGGCGACCTCCCGGACACGTGGGCGGCGCGGCTGGACGAGCTCAGGCGCCTGTCGAAGGTCGTGCACGTGCCGGTGCTGCAGATGCTGCGCGGGATCGCCGCGCGCAAGGACGACCCGGTGACGCCGGTCGTCGTGCGCGAGGACGTGAAGCGGACCGCGCCGATCAACTACCTCTACGAGCACCAGGACGAGTTCCCGGGCGTGACCGTCGCGGACACCTTCCTGCGCGGCTACCCGCAGGGCGACCTCGCTGCGCAGGTGCTCGGCTACGTCAACGAGATCTCGCCCGACCAGCTGAAGCGCCTGAAGCGGAAGGGCTACCTGGCCGGCGACAAGATCGGCGGGGCCGGGGTGGAGGCGACCTACGACTCGTATCTCCGCGGCCGCGCAGGCCTCGCCCAGGTGCGCGTGGACTCCCTCGGCCGGCCGCGGAGCCAGCTCGAGACGAAGCGCCCGGCCGCCCAGGGCGAGTCGATCAAGCTGACGATCGACACCAACCTCCAGCGCGCGGCCGAGGACGCGATCCGCTACGGAATCAACAAGGCGCTCCTCAACCACCAGTGGCAGGCCGACGGCGGCGCGATCGTCGCGCTCGACCCCCGCAACGGCGCCATCCGCGCGCTCGCCTCGTACCCGACGTACTACCCGAAGGTCTACACGGGGCGTGTCACGACCAAGAAGCTCGCCGCGCAGGGGCTGACGCCGACGACGGCCGAGCGCCGCAACTACCCGGCGCTCAACCGCGCGATCAGCGGCGTGTATCCCGCGGGCTCGACGTTCAAGCCCGTGACCGCGCTCGCGGCCCTCGAGACGCACATCCTCCCGTCGCCCTCGACCTCGCTCGAGTGCACGGGCGACTTCTCCGTCCCGAACCAGTACGGCGGGCCCCCGCAGGTGTTCAAGAACGTCGACCCGTTCGTCTTCGAGTCGATGACGCTGCCGACGGCGCTGGCGGTCTCGTGCGACACGTGGTTCTACCGGCTCGGCTACGACTTCTACAACGCGCCTCCGAGCATGGGCCACCCCCTGCAGGCCTGGGCGGCGCGGTTCGGCTTCGGCCGCAAGAGCGGCGTGGACGTCGGGCCCGAGTCGGGCGGGCTGCTGCCGACGCCCGAGTGGCGCAAGCAGGCGTTCACGCCGAAGACCGACCCCCGGCAGTGGCAGATCGACCGCATCTGGAAGCCCGGCGACTCGATTCAGCTCGCGATCGGGCAGAAGGACCTGCTCGTGACGCCGCTGCAGATGGCGCGCTTCTACGCGCTGATCGCCAACGGCGGCAAGCTCGTGCGCCCCCACGTCGTCTCCGACGTCGAGGAGGGCGGCGGCGGCCCGCGCTCGCCCGCGCGCGTCGTCCACACCTTCACGCCGCCCGCGCCGCAGTCGGTCGGCCTCGACCCGACCTACCTCGCGGCGGTGCAGGACGGCCTCTGGCAGGCGACGCACTCGCAGAACGGCACCGCGACAGGCGTCTTCGGGACCTTCCCGATCCAGATCGCGGGCAAGACCGGCACCGCGCAGAAGAACCCGAACACCGACCAGCTCGACCAGTCGTGGTGGTGCGGCTACGGGCCCGCCGACGGGTACGAGTCGCCGCAGCTCGTGGTATGCGCGCTGATCGAGAACGGCGGCTTCGGCGCCGACGCCGCCGCTCCCGCCGCGCTGCAGGTCTTCAAGGAGTACTTCAAGAACCGCCTGACCTCGACCGGCGTGGGGGCGCGGCCGTGATCGAGGCCGTCAACACCCGCGCGCGAGGGCTGCGGCCGCAACGCGCCGAGGCGGTCGGCGCGGCCTCCGCGCTGCGCCGGCTGGACTGGTGGCTCCTGGGCGCCACCGCCGCCCTGCTCGCGTTCGGCCTCTGGGCGATCGGCGGCATCACCGCCCACGACGTCACGGGAAACGCGAACTACTACGTCGTCCGCCAGGGCATCTACGCGGCGGTCGGGTGCGTCGGCTTCGTCGCGCTGCTGTTCGTCGAGCCGCAGATCTTCCGGCGCTACAAGCGCTGGATCTACGGCTGTACCACGGGCGTGATGCTGCTCGTGCTCGTCGGCGGCACCGTCTCGCGCCACTCGAAGCGCTGGCTCGACATCGGGCCGTTCCGCTTCCAGCCGTCCGAGTTCGGGAAGCTGCTGTTCATCCTCTTCCTCGCCGGCTTCCTCGCCGACCGCGCGCGGCGGCTGGGGGAGAGCCGGACCGTGCTCGAGGCGATCGGGCTCGCGTGCGTTCCGATCCTGCTCGTCTTCGTCCAGCCGGACGTCGGCACCGCGATGGTGTACATGGCGGCGCTCGCGGCCGTGCTCTTCATCGCCGGCGTGCGCTGGGTGCACCTGGCCGCGCTCGGCGTGGGGACGCTGATCGCGATCCTCGCGGTGCTCTGGTTCCTGCCCGCGGCGGGGGTGCACGTGCTCAAGCCCTACCAGGAGCAGCGCCTCACCGGGTTCACGCACCCGAACACGGATCCGGCGGGGGCGACGTACAACGTGGCGCAGTCGATCAACTCGGTCGGCGCCGGCGGCGTGCGCGGCCGCGGCGAGGCGGGCGCAACCCAGACGAACCTGAACTTCCTGCCCGAGCACGCGACCGACTTCGCGTTCGCGTCGCTGGCCGAGCAGCGCGGCTTCATCGGCGTCTCGGTGCTGCTGCTGCTCTACCTGCTCGTCGTGTGGCGCGGCCTGAAGGTGATCGCGATCGCGCGGGACGCCTTCTCGGCGATCGTCGCGGGCGGGATCGTGTTCGCGTTCCTGTTCCAGGTCTTCATCAACATCGGCATGAACATCGGCGTCGCGCCGGTGACGGGCATCCCGCTCCCGTTCGTGAGCGTCGGCGGCTCGGCGATGATCGCGAACCTGCTCGCGCTGGGCGTACTGCAGGCGATCCACATCCGCGGCGCGTCGCGCCCGAAGGCCTACCGCTAGCGCCGGCTTCGTCGAAGGGCCTACTCCGTAGAGCGGAGATACGCGAGCACAGCCAGCACGCGGCGATGATCGCCGTCGGCGGGGCGCAGGCCGAGCTTGCCGAAGATATGCCGGA
>DATDMW010000213.1:0-6606 GCA_036518595.1 Burkholderiales bacterium | reverse complement strand
TACCAGGACGTGTTCGCGTTCATGGTGCTCGTCGTGGTGCTGACGATCCGGCCGTCGGGTCTGCTGGGCGAGCGGGTCTCGGAGCGCGCCTGACATGGTGACCGCACCACGCCGGACGCTCGCGTGGACCGGCCTCGCGCTCGTCGCCCTCGTGCTCGCCGTGCTGCCGCTCGCGCTCGCGTCGGCGTTCGGCCTCGCGTGGGTGCGCGTCGTAAACCTCGCGCTGCTCTACGTGATGCTCGCGCTCGGGCTCAACATCGTGGTCGGCTTCGCCGGGCTGCTCGATCTCGGCTACATCGCGTTCTACGCGGTGGGCGCGTACTGCTACGCGCTGCTCTCGTCGCCGCAGTTCGGGCTGCACCTGCCGTTCTGGATCACGCTGCCGCTGGGCTTCCTGCTCGCCGCGTTCTTCGGCGTGCTGCTCGGCGCGCCCACGCTCAAGCTGCGCGGCGACTACCTCGCGATCGTGACGCTCGGCTTCGGCGAGATCATCCGCATCTTCCTCAACAATCTGAACGCGCCGGTGAACATCACCAACGGACCTCAGGGCGTGAACCTGATCGATCCGCTCCGGCTCGGAAGCTTCTCGCTCGCTTCGCGCGGCAGCTTCCTCGGCCTCGACTTCGGCGGGCCGCAGAAGTACTACTACGCGCTGCTCGCCGTCACGCTCGGCATCGTCGCGCTGAACCTGCGCCTGCAGGACTCGCGCATCGGCCGCGCCTGGGAGGCGATCCGCGAGGACGAGACCGCGGCCAAGGCGATGGGCATCAACACGCGCAACATCAAGCTGCTCGCCTTCGCGATGGGGGCCTCGTTCGGGGGCCTCGCGGGCGGGCTGTTCGCGTCGATCCAGGGCTTCATCAGTCCCGAGAGCTTCGGACTGCTCGAGTCGGTCACGGTGCTCGCGATGGTGGTGCTCGGCGGCATGGGCAATATCCCCGGCGTGATCCTCGGCGCAGTGCTGCTCACCGCGGTGCCCGAGGTCATCCGCTACACCGTCGTGCCCGCGCAGCAGGCGATGTTCGGCCGGGTGCTGGTCGACGCCGAGGCGCTGCGGATGCTCCTCTTCGGCCTCGCGCTCATCCTGGTGATGGTGCTGCGGCCGGCGGGGCTGTGGCCCGCGACGGTGCGCAAGCGGGAATTCGCGCGGTGAGCGCGCTGCTCGCGGCGAGCGACGTCAGCAAGCGCTTCGGCGGCGTGCAGGCGCTCTCGGGCGTGTCGCTCGCGATCGGGCGCGGCGAGATCTACGGGCTGATCGGCCCGAACGGCGCCGGGAAGACGACGTTCTTCAACGTGCTCACCGGCCTGTACCGTCCCGACGACGGTGAGCTCGCGCTCGAGGGCGCGCCGCTCGCGGCGGGAGCGCCGCACGAGGTCGCCCGGCGCGGGATCGCGCGCACTTTCCAGAACATCCGGCTGTTCTCCAACATGAGCGCCTGGGAGAACGTCATGGTGGGCCGGCACGTGCGCACGCGCGCGGGCGTGCTCGGCGCGGTGCTGCGCGACCGCCGCACGCGCGCCGAGGAGCGCGCCATCCACGAGAAGGCGCTGGCGCTGCTCGACTACGTCGGGCTCGCCGCGCGGCGCGACGACCTCGCGCGCAACCTCTCCTACGGCGACCAGCGCCGGCTCGAGATTGCGCGCGCGCTCGCGACGGAGCCGCGGCTGCTCGCGCTCGACGAGCCCGCGGCCGGGATGAACGCGACCGAGCGCGAGTCGCTGCGTCGGCTGCTGGAGTCGATCCGCTCGGGCGGGGTGACGCTGCTGCTGATCGAGCACGACGTGAAGCTGGTCATGGGCCTGTGCGACCGCGTCGCGGTCCTCGATTACGGCCGCAAAATCGCCGAGGGCCGACCCGCGGAGGTCCAGCGCGACCCGGCCGTGATCGAAGCCTACCTCGGGGGCGCGCATGCTTGAGGTGCGCGGCTTGCGCGTGGCCTACGGCGGCATCGCCGCGGTCAAGGGCATCGATCTCGAGGTCGGGCGCGGCGAGCTGGTCTGCCTCATCGGCGCCAACGGCGCGGGCAAGACGACGACGCTGAAGGCGATCGCGGGCGCGCTCGCGCCCGCCGCCGGCAGCGTGCTGCTCGAGGGCCGCGAGGTCGCCGGCGTTCCGGCGCACGAGCTGGTGCGCCGGGGGTTGGCGCTCGTGCCCGAAGGACGCGGCGTGTTCGCCCGGCTCACGGTCGCCGAGAATCTCCGGATGGGCGCCTATTGCCGCGACGACGCCGGCATCGAGCCCGACCTCGAGCGCGTGTACGGTCTGTTTCCGCGGCTGCGCGAGCGGCGCCGCCAGATCGCGGGAACGCTCTCGGGCGGCGAGCAGCAGATGCTCGCGATCGGACGCGCGCTCATGAGCCGTCCGAAGCTGCTGCTGCTCGACGAGCCGAGCATGGGGCTCGCCCCGATCGCCGCGAAGGCGGTGTTCGCGACCATACGCGGTATCGCCGCCGACGGCGTCACCGTCCTGCTCGTCGAGCAGAACGCGCTCGCGGCGCTCGAGCTCGCGCGCCGCGCCTACGTGATGGAGAGCGGCAGCATCGCCCTCGCCGGCGAGGCGCGGGCGCTGCTCGGCGACCCGAAGGTGCGCGAGGCGTACCTCGGCGAGACAACCTCGTGATCGCGTTCGCCCGGGAGGACGCATGAGCGCAGCGCAATACGCAGTCGACGGCGCGGTCGCCGTCATCCGGCTCGACAACCCGCCGATGAACACGCTCGCGCACGCGCTGCGCGAGGCGCTCGTGCAGCAGCTCGCGCGCGCGGCGGCCGACGGCGCGGTGAAGGCGGTCGTGCTCGCGGGCGCCGGCCGCGCCTTCTGCGCCGGCGCCGAGATCCGCGAGTTCAACACGCCGAAGTCGGTCGCCTCGCCGAACCTGCGCGAGCTGATCGCCGCGATCGAGGCGCTCGACAAGCCGGTGGTCGCCGCGATCCACGGCGTCGCCATGGGCGGCGGCCTCGAGCTCGCGCTCGGCTGCCACTATCGCGTCGCCGCGCCGGGCGCGCAGCTCGCGCTGCCCGAGGTGAAGCTCGGGCTGATCCCGGGCGCGGGCGGGACGCAGCGCCTGCCGCGCGCGCTCGGCGTCGGGCGCGCGCTGGGGATGATCGTCTCCGGCGAGCCGGTGAAATCGGAGCAGGTCGCGGGCACGGGGCTCGTCGACGAGATCATCGCGGGCGAGCTGGTGCCGGGAGCGGTCGGGTTCGCCGAGCGCATCGCTGCGCGGCGGCCGCTCCGGCGCCTTCGCGACCTGAGCGTGACGCCGGACGCGGTCGCGTTCGCCGAGGCGCGGAAGAAGGTCGCGAAAGAGCAGCGCGGCTACCCGGCGCCCGCACGCGCGGTCGAGGCGATCGAAGGCGCGACAACGCTCGCGTTCGACGATGGCGTCCGGAACGAGCGCCTCATCTTCGACGAGCTCGTCCTCACCCCGGAGTCGAAGGCGCTGCGCCACGCGTTTTTCGGCGAGCGCGCCGTGGCCAAGGTCCCCGACGTGCCCGAGGACACGCCCACGATCGACGTCAGGCGCGTCGCCGTCGTCGGCGCCGGGACCATGGGCGGCGGCATCGCGATGGCGTTCGCCAACGCGGGCTTTCCGGTGACGGTGCTCGAGACGAGTCGCGAGGCGCTCGAGCGCGGGCTGGCGACGGTGCGCAGGAATTATGCGGGCGCGGTCGCGCGCGGCCGCCTCGCGCAGGGCGACATGGACGCGCGGCTCGCGCGCATCGGCTCGACCCTCTCGTACGACGACCTCCGCGACGCCGACCTCGTGATCGAGGCGGTGTTCGAGGACATGCGCGTGAAGAAGGACGTGTTCGCGGCGCTCGACCGGGCGATGAAGCCCGGCGCGATCCTGGCGACCAATACGTCGACGCTCGACGTCGACGAGATCGCGGCCGCGACCTCGCGTCCCGAGTCGGTGATCGGGCTCCACTTCTTCTCGCCGGCGAACGTCATGCGCCTGCTCGAGATCGTGCGGGCGAAGCGCACGTCGAAGCCGGTGCTCGCGACGGCGCTGAAGCTCGCCAGGACGATCCGCAAGCTCGGCGTCGTGTCGGGCGTGTGCGACGGCTTCATCGGCAACCGAATGGTCGAGCAGTACCTGCGCCAGGCCGGGTTCCTGCTCGACGAAGGCGCGCTGCCGCACCAGGTCGACCGCGCGCTGCAGGAGTGGGGCATGGCGATGGGCCCGTTCGCGATGTCCGACCTCGCCGGGAACGACATCGGCTGGGCGATCCGCAAGCGGCGGCGCGTCGAGCGGCCCGACTTCACCTACTCCGCGATCCCGGACCGGATCTGCGAGCTGGGACGCTTCGGCCAGAAGACGGGGGCGGGCTTCTACCGCTACGAGCCGGGCGGCCGCGCGCCGATTCCCGACCCCGAGATCGACAAGCTGATCGTCGATCACTCGCGCGCAATCGGCGTCGAGCGACGCACGATCACCGACGCCGAGATCGTCGAGCGCTGCATCTACGCGCTGGTGAACGAGGGCGCGCGCATCCTCGAGGAAGGCATCGCGATGCGCGCCGTGGACATCGACATGGTCTACATCGCGGGCTACGGCTTCCCGCCTTACCGTGGTGGACCCATGTTCTACGCCGATACGGTGGGGCTCGACAAAATCGTCGCGGCGATCGAAAGCTACGCGAGGGGCTACCGCGGCGAGTCGTGGGAAGTCGCGCCGCGGCTCGCGCGGCTCGCACGCGAGGGCAGGACCTTCAACTGATCAGGCGGCCTTGTCGGCGGCCGTGGTGAAGGAATCGGCGTAGAACTCGTTCTCGGGCAGGCGGCACTGCGCGACGAAGTCGCGCCGCGCGGAATCGACCATGACGGGGACGCCGCACGCGTACACCTGGTGGCCCGAGAGATCGGGGAAGTCCTGCATCACCGCGCGGTGCACGAAGCCGGTGCGGCCGGTCCAGCGGTCCTCGGGCAGCGCATCCGAGATCACCGGCACGTACTCGAAGCCCGGGTGCGCGGCGACCCACTGCTTCGGCAACTCGTCCAGGTAGAGATCCCGAGGCCGCCGTCCGCCCCAGTACAGCGTCATCGGTCGCGTCACGCCCTTCTGCAGCGCGGCCTCGATGATCGCCTTGATCGGCGCGAAGCCGGTGCCCGAGGCGACGAAGACGACCGGCTTGTCCGATTCCTCGCGCAGGAAGAACGTCCCGAGCGGTCCCTCGAAGCGCAGGATGTCGCGCTCCTTCATGGTGGCGAACACGTGGTCGGTGAACGATCCGCCGGCGACGTGGCGCACGTGCAGCTGCACGAACTCGTCGTCGTGCGGCGCGTTGCCCATCGAGAAGCTGCGCCGCGTGCCGTCCTTGAGCAGCAGGTCGACGTACTGCCCGGGCAGGAACTGCAGGCGCTCGTTCGCCGGCAGCTTCAGGTACAGGATCATCACGTCGTCGGTCGCGCGCTGCATCCTCTGGACCCGCGCGGGGAGCTTCTTGACCGGGATGTCCCCGGCGCGGCGCACCTCGCGCGCCTCGATGACGACATCGCCGAGCGGCTTCGCCTGGCAGAAGAGAGCATGGCCCTGCTCGCGCTCGGCGGGGGTGAGGACCTTCTCGGAATAGCGCCCGTAATCGAGCGTGCCTTCGACCAGCTTCCCCTTGCAGGTGCCGCAGGCACCGTCGCGGCAGCCGTAAGGCAGGACGAGGCCGGCGTTCAGCGCCGCCTGGAGGATGCTTTCGCCCTCCTGCGCGGGGAATTGATGCCCGGTATTGCGTATCGTGACCTGATGCGTCATCGGAGGCGGGGGTAAAATTCGCCCATGGAGAAGTTGCTCATCGTCGGCTGCGGGGACATCGCCCGGCGCGCGCTGCCCGAGCTGCTGCGGCGCTACCGCGTGTCGGCGCTGGTGCGCACGCGCGATCCATCGCTCGTGTCGGCCGGCGCCGGGCTCGTCGAAGGCGACCTCGACCGCGCCGAGACGCTCGCCGCGCTCCCCGCAGGCGCCTTGCGCATTGCGCACTTCGCGCCGCCCTCCGAGGGTGGCACGCACGACCTTCGCACCCGGGCTTTGCTCGCCGCGCTCGAGACTGCAGCGCGACGCGGCGAAATGTTACCACAGCGTTTCGTGTATCTGAGCACGAGCGGCGTCTACGGCGACTGCGGTGGTGCGCGGGTGGACGAGACGCGCGCGCCGTTCCCGCAGACGGAACGCGCCGCGCGGCGCCTCGACGCCGAAGAGACGCTGCGCGAGTGGGGCGGACGCCTCGGCGTCGAGATCGTCGTCCTGCGCGTGCCCGGCATCTACGCCGCCGACCGGCTGCCGATCGAGCGGCTTCGCCGCGGAGTGCCGACCCTGCGCGCCGAGGACGATGTGTACACCAACCACATCCACGCCGACGATCTCGCGGCGGCGGTCATCGCGGCGCTCGACGGCAATGCACCGCCCGGCGTCTACAACGTGAGCGACGACAGCGAGATCCGCGTGGGCGACTGGTTCGACCTCGTCGCCGGGCGCTGCGGCCTGCCGCGCCCGCCGAGGATCGCCCGCATTGATGCGGCGGGCCTGATTCCCGCCGCGCAGCTGTCGTTCATGAGCGAGTCGCGGCGCCTGGTGAACCGGCGCATGAAGGACGGGCTCGGCGTGCGGCTGCGCTATC
>DATDMW010000212.1:0-21678 GCA_036518595.1 Burkholderiales bacterium | reverse complement strand
GCGACGTGGTGAACGCGCTCCTCGCGCTCGGCTACAGCGACAAGGAGGCCGCGCAAGCCGTGAAGCAGCTGCCCGAGGGGCTGTCGCTCTCCGAGAGCATCCGCCAGGCGCTCAAGTCGCTCTCGAAGGCGTGAACCGCCGGCGGTAAGATAGGGCAATGTCGATCGAGACCGACCGCCTGATCTCGGGCGCGGGCGCCGCGCAGGAGGACGCGTTCGAGCGCGCGCTGCGCCCCAAGTCGCTCGCCGAGTACGTCGGTCAGGAGAAGATCCGCGGGCAGCTCGCGATCTTCGTCGAGGCGGCGCGCAACCGCAAGGAAGCGCTCGACCACGTGCTCCTGTTCGGGCCGCCTGGACTCGGAAAGACGACGCTCGCGCACATCGTCGCGCGCGAGATGGGCGTCAATCTCCGGCACACGTCGGGACCGGTGCTCGAGCGGCCGGGCGACCTCGCGGCCATCCTCACCAACCTCGAGCCGAACGACGTCCTGTTCATCGACGAGATCCACCGGTTGTCGCCCGTGGTCGAGGAGATCCTGTATCCCGCCCTCGAGGACTACCAGATCGACCTCATGATCGGCGAGGGCCCCGCGGCGCGCTCGGTGAAGCTCGACCTGCCGCCCTTCACGCTGGTCGGCGCGACGACGCGGGCCGGCATGCTGACGAACCCTTTGCGCGACCGCTTCGGCATCGTCGCGCGGCTCGAGTTCTATAGCGACGCGGAGCTGCAGAAGATCGTGAACCGCTCCGCCGCGCTGCTGGCGGTCGAGATCTCGCCCGACGGTGCGCTGGAGATCGCGAAACGCGCGCGGGGCACGCCGCGCGTGGCGAACCGGCTGCTGCGGCGCGTGCGCGACTACGCACAGGTGCGCGCGCAGGGCGCGATCTCGCGCGAGGTCGCCGACGCGGGCCTGCGGATGCTCGACGTCGACCCGCTCGGCCTCGACCTCATGGACCGCAAGCTGCTCGCCGCGGTCATCGAGAAGTTCGCGGGCGGCCCGGTCGGCCTGGACAACCTCGCGCACGCCATCGGTGAGGAAGCCGACACGATCGAGGATGTGCTCGAGCCTTATCTCATCCAGCAAGGCTACCTGCAGCGCACGCCGCGCGGCCGCATCGCGACGGTCTCGGCGTACCGCCACCTCGGCTTCGCCGCGCCGGCGTCCGGCGCCGGCGGCGCCGACCTGTTCGCGAAATGAGCGCCGGGTGAGCACCAAGCGCGCGGCAACGGTGCGCCGGCGTCCGCCGCCGGCAGCGTCGGGCGACGACGACGCCAGAGCCTTTTCCTGGCCGATGCGCGTCTATTACCAGCACACCGACGCGGGCGGCATGGTGTTTCATGCGAACTACCTGTCGTTCATGGAGTGCGCCCGGACGGAACTATTGCACGCGCTCGGCTTCGATCTCGGCGAACTGGCGCGCCGCGACGGAGTCCTGTTCGTGGTGCATTCGGCGCAAATCGCCTACCATAAGCCCGCGCTCCTGCACGACGCCCTCTCGGTCACCGCGCGGGTGGCCCGGCTCGGCCGGGCCCGGATGGAATTCCACCAGTCGGTCGTGCGCGGCGGGGAGGTGCTCGCCAGCGCGGACCTGACGCTCGTATGCGTGGACGCGCGGACGCACAAGCCGATCGGCGTACCGGAGGCGATCCGGGAAAAACTCGAAGGACTGCAATGAACGTCTCGCAAGATCTGTCCATCCTGGAGCTCGTGTGGCACGCGAGCGCCATCGTGCAGGCCGTGATGGCGCTGCTGCTCGTGGTCTCGTTCATGTCGTGGTACTTCATCTTCCGCAAGGTGTTCACCATCCGGCGCGCCAAGCGCCAGACCGATCAGTTCGAGCGCGACTTCTGGAGCGGCTCGGACCTGAACGCGCTCTACCAGAGCGCAGCCAACCACCGGCACACGATCGGCAGCCTCGAGCGCATCTTCGAGGCCGGCTTCCGCGAGTTCGCAAAGCTGAGGACCCAGCGCGCGGGCGATCCGAGCGCGATGGTCGACGGCGCGCGCCGCGCGATGCGCGCGACCTTCCAGCGCGAGATGGACCGGCTCGAGGCGCACCTCGCGTTCCTCGCCTCGGTCGGGTCGGTCAGCCCGTACGTCGGCCTGCTCGGCACCGTCTGGGGCATCATGCACGCCTTCCGCGGGCTGTCGAACGTGGTGCAGGCGACGTTGGCCGCGGTCGCGCCCGGGATCGCCGAGGCGCTGGTCGCCACCGCGATCGGCCTGTTCGCGGCGATCCCGGCGGTGGTCGCCTACAACCGCTTCTCGCACGACGTCGACCGGCTCTCGGTTCGCTTCGAGAGCTTCATGGAGGAGTTCTCGAACATCCTGCAGCGCAGCGCGCACTCGCGCCACGACACCACCAAGGTCCCGGCGTGAGGCCGCGCAAGCTCGTCAACCAGATCAACATCGTCCCGTACGTGGACGTGATGCTGGTGCTGCTCGTCATCTTCATGGTGACCGCGCCGCTCGTGAATCCCGCGGCCATCGACCTGCCGAGCGTCGGCAAGAGCTCGCAGCCGCCGCCCGCGCCGCTCGAGGTGATCATCCGCGCCGACCAGACCATGATGCTGCGCGAGCGCGACAAGGGCCGCACCGACGAGCGCCCGGTGTCGATGCAGCAGCTCATCGCAGTCGTGCGCGAGCGACAGCGCGCGAATCCCAACGTGCCGGTGGTCATCGCCGGCGACAAGAACGTGCGCTACGAGGCGGTCCTGAAGGTCATGGACGAGCTCCAGAAAGGCAACGTCCGGCGGGTGGGGCTGCTCGTCAAACCCACGGGAACATGAATCCGGCGCTGAAGGTCGAGGAGCCGGGCGGGAAAGCCTCGGCCGTCCTGGCCGTGCTGGTGCACGTGCTGCTCATCGCCTTCCTGATCGTGGGCGTGCGCTGGCAGTCGAGCAAGCCCGAGGCGGTGGTGGTCGAGTTGTGGGATCGCGCCCCCGTGCTCGAAGAACCGGCTCCGCCACCGCCACCGCCGCCGCAAGTCGAGCCGAAGCCCGAGCCCAAAATCGAACCCAAGCCCGAACGCCCAGTCGAACCTAAGGTCGAACCGAAGCCGGTCAAGCCCGACATCGCGGTCGAGAAGCAAAAGAAGCCGCCCAAGAAAGAGCCGCCGAAAAAAGAACAGCCGAAGAAGGAGCCGCCGAAGAAGGAGCCTCCGCTGAAGCTGGATCCGAAACAACGCATCGACGAAGAGCTCGCACGCGAGATGGAAGCGCTCAAGCAGCCGAAGAACCCTTCGCCGGTGACGCGCCCCGCGGGGCCCCCGCCTTCGCTCGACGCGGGGTACGCGGCGAAATTGCGCGGGCGGATCAAGTCGAATATCGTGCTGCCGCAGAACATCGAGGGCAACCCGGAGGCCCAGTTCAGCATCGTGCAGCTTCCGACCGGAGAGGTGTTGTCGGTGACACTGACGAAGTCGAGCGGCAACAAGCTGCTCGACGATGCCATCGAGCGCGCCATCCGAAAGTCGTCCCCGCTGCCGCTGCCCGACCGGCCGGAACAGTTCCAGCGCGAGCTGCGCATCAAGTACAGCCCGCTCGATTGAGCTACACTAACCGGCCATTCCGCGCATGACACGAATCTCCAGAATTCTTGCGGTCCTTTGCCTGCTCGCCGCGGGCTCGGCCCGGGCGCAGCTGACGGTGGAGATCACCGGCGCCGGCGCGAACCAGATCCCGATCGGGATCGTCCCTTTTCAGGCCGAGCAGGCGCTGCCGCAGATGGTCACGCCGATCGTCGAGGCCGACCTCGCGCGCAGCGGGCGCTTCCGCACCACGTACGCGGGCGGCACGAACCCGCCCCCGGCCGAGAGCTCGCAGGTGAACTTCGCCGAGTGGAAGGCGCGCGCGGTGGACGCGCTCGTGATCGGCAGCACGCGCCGGCTCGCCGACGGACGCTTCGAAGTGAGGTTCAGGCTCCTCGACGTGCCGAAGGAGGCGCAGCTCGCAGGCTTCGCGTTCACGCTGACCGCCGCCCAGCTGCGGCTGACCGCGCACCGCATCGCGGACATCGTCTACGAGAAGCTGACGGGCGAGCGCGGCGTGTTCAGCACCAAGATCGCGTACGTGGTGAAGCAGGAGTCGCGCTTTGCGCTGCAGATCGCGGACGCCGACGGCTTCGGCGCGCAGTCGATCCTGATCTCGCCCGAGCCGATCCTCTCGCCCACCTGGTCGCCGGACGGCACGCGGATCGCATACGTCTCGCTGCAGCACAAGAAGCCCGTCATCTACGTGCAGAGCCTGACGGCCAGCCGGCAGCCGGCGCCCATCGCGAACTATCGCGGCTCGAACAGCGCGCCCGCCTGGTCGCCCGACGGCAAGCAGCTCGCGGTGGTGCTCTCGAAGGACGGCCCTTCGCAGATCTACCTCATGAACCCCGACGGCTCGAATGTCCGGCGCATCACGTATTCGGGCGCGATCGACACCGAGCCCTTCTTCTCGCCCGACGGGCAGTTCATCTACTTCACGTCGGACCGCGGCGGCAGCCCGCAGGTCTACCGGATGCCGGCGCAGGGCGGCGACGCCACCCGTCTCACCTTCGAAGGCAGCTACAATGTCACGCCGCGCGTGAGCCCCGACGGCAAGGCGCTCGCGTACATCGCGCGCGTCGAGGGCCAGTTCCGGCTGGCGCTCATGGACCTCGCGAGCCGCCAGACGCAGCTGCTCACCGACGGCCCGCGCGACGAGTCGCCGAGCTTCGCGCCGAACGGCCGCATGCTGCTGTACGCGACCGACGTCGGCGGACGCGGCGTGCTGGCGGCGGTCTCGAGCGACGGCCGCGTCCAGCAGCGGCTGACGGTGCAGACAGCCGACATCCGCGAGCCCGCTTGGGGACCGTTCTTCGGGAACCCGTGATGCAGGGATGCAGGGAAAGAACGCGTCGCCGCAGAGCGACAGCATGCAAGAGCCTCGAGATCGACGGGAGGGCCGGGGCGATTGGCCAAATCGGACGTTTCTAGAGGAGAATACGGCATGAACAAATCATTCGTTGCGGCATGCGCCGTGGTGGCGCTGGCGGTTCTGTACGGTTGCGCGAGCTCGGACGTGAAGCCCGAAGGCAAGCCGGGCGTCGAGGAGCGCAGCCCGGGGGCAGGCGGGACCCAGCCGGGCGGACCCATCGTCGTCGAGCCGGTCAAGCCTTCGGACGTCACGGGCAATCCGCTCAAGGACCCGAAGAACATCCTGTCCAAGCGCTCGATCTATTACGACTACGACAAGGACGACATCAAGGACGAGTACCGTCCGATGGTGCAGGCGCACGCGCGCTACCTTTCGCAGAATGCGGGAGCGAAGATGCTCATCCAGGGCAACTGCGACGAGCGCGGCAGCCGCGAGTACAACATCGCGCTCGGGCAACGGCGCGCGGACGCGGTCAAGCGTATGCTCGTGCTGCTCGGGGCGAAGGATTCGCAGATCGAGGCGACGAGCCTCGGCGAGGAGAAGCCGCGCTGCACGGCGAAGACCGAGGAGTGCTTCGCGCAGAACCGGCGCAGCGACATGCTCTACAGCGGAGAATACTAGTGCCCCGCGTGCGCGTCTCCCACGTCCTGCTCGCGCTGGCCTTCGCCGCCCCGGCGGCTCACGCCGGGCTGTTCGACGACGAGGAGGCGCGCCGCCAGGTCGCGAACATCCGCGCGCAGATCGACGCCAACCAGAAGGCGCTCGACGAGCGCCTGAAGCGGCTCGAGGCGATGGGGCAGGAGCGCTCCGACAAGACGGCGGTGGACCTGCTGCAGCTCATCGAGTCCATGAAGCAGGACCTGAGCAAGCTGCGCGGCCAGATCGAGGTCCTGTCGAACCAGACCGACCAGCTCGAGCGGCGCCAGAAGGACCTCTACGTCGATCTCGACAACCGTCTGCGCAAGATGGAGCAATCGAACGCGCAGCTGCAGGACAAGCTCAACCAGGGCGAGCGCGACGCGCAGGCGGAGACGAAGGCGTACGAGACCGCGCTCAGCCAGTTCAAGCTCGGCAATTACCAGCTCTCGATCACGGGTTTCCAGAACTTCCTCGCGACCTACCCGAACAGCTCGCTCGCGCCGAATGCGCAGTACTGGATCGGCAACGCGCATTACGCGATGCGCGACTACAAGGCGGCGATCGCCGCGCAGCAGAAGGTCGTGAGCTCGTGGCCGGATCATCCCAAGGCGCCCGACGCGCTGCTCGACATCGCGAGCTACCAGGCCGAGATGGGTGACGAGAAGGCGGCGCGCCAGTCGCTCAACACGCTGGTCAAGAAATACCCCACCAGCCCGGCGGCGGAAAAGGCGAGACAGCGCCTCGTGCGCAAGTAGGCGCTTGAGGGCGACCGACCCCGCCGCGCTGGCATCGCTGGTCATCTGGGGCGGCTTCGCGCTCGCGTTCGTCTTCGGCGCCGTCGGCAACAAGACCCGCTTCTGCACGATGGGCGCCGTGTCCGACATCGTCGGCATGGGCGACTGGAACCGCATGCGCATGTGGCTGCTCGCGATCGCGGTCGCGATCCTCGGCGCGAGCGCCCTGCAGCTCGCCGGACTGATCGACGTCTCGAAGGCGATCTACACGACCCCGAACTTCACCTGGCTCTCGTACGCCGTCGGCGGCTTCCTCTTCGGCGTCGGCATGACGCTCGGATCGGGCTGCGGCAGCCGCACGCTGATCCGCATCGGCGGCGGGAACCTGAAGTCGCTCGTCGTCGCCATCATCCTCGCGATCACCGCTTATATGACGCTCAAAGGCGTGCTCGGCGTGCTGCGCGTCGCGGCGCTCGACTCGGTGCGGGCGACGCTCGCGACGCCGCAGGACCTGCCCTCGCTCGCCGCGAGGACGCTGGGGATCGACAAGAGGACCGCGCTCGCGGCGCTCGCCCTCGTCCTCGGCGGCGGGCTGCTCGCCTTCGTGTTCCGGGCGCGCGAGTTCCGCACCTTCGACAACGTGCTGGGCGGGCTGGTCGTCGGCCTGGTGGTGGTCGGCGGCTGGTACCTCACCGGCCATCTCGGCTATCTCGCCGAAGATCCGACGACCCTCGAGGAGCGGTTCGTGGCGACCAGCTCGGGGCGCATGGAGTCGCTCTCGTTCGTCGCGCCCCAGGCCTATCTGCTCGAGCTGCTCATGCTCTGGAGCGACAAGAGCCGCGTCGTCACCTTCACGATCGCGATCGCGGTCGGGATGGTCGCCGGCTCGTTCGCCTGGGCGTTGGTGTCGCGCACCTTCCGCCTCGAGAGCTTCCGGGACTCCGAGGACCTGCTGAGCCACATCGCCGGCGGCGCATTGATGGGATTCGGCGGCGTGCTCGCGCTCGGCTGCACGATCGGACAGGGGATCTCGGGCGTGTCGACGCTCGCGATCGGGTCGTTCATCGCCTTGTTCGGCATCATCTCGGGCGCGGTCGTGACGATGAGATGGCAGTACTCGCGCGCCCAGTGAGCGCGGCGCTCGCTGTGCTAAAATTTCGCGTCTCTTCGGGGGTCGTTAGCTCAGTTGGTAGAGCAGCGGACTTTTAATCCGTTGGTCGCAGGTTCGAGCCCTGCACGGCCTACCACCGGGTCCAAAATCTGATGTTTTACGCTCTCCCGCCCGCCACCCGCTGGCTGCTCCTCGCGAACGTCGCGTTCTTCCTGGTCGAGTCGCTGAGCGGTGCCTCGGGGTTGGTGAGCTACCTCGCGCTCTGGCCGCTCGGCACTGCAGGGGCGGTCTCGTTCGAGCCGTGGCAGATCGTCACCTACAGCTTCCTGCACGCCAGCTTCTGGCACCTGTTCGTCAACATGTTCGCGCTGTACATGTTCGGCGGCGAGCTCGAGCGCCTGTGGGGGCAGCGACGCTTCGTCCAGCTCTACTTCGCCAGCGTCGTCGCGGCGGCGGTGAGCCAGCTCGTGTTCGCGAGCGTTTCGGGGGCGCCGCCGTATCCGACGGTGGGCGCCTCGGGCGGCATCTTCGGGCTGTTGCTCGCCTACGCGATGTATTTTCCGCACCGGACGATCGTGCTGCTGATTCCGCCGATCCCGATGCCCGCCTGGCTGTTCGTGACGCTGTACGGCCTGCTCGAGCTCTATCTCGGCGTCACCGGCACGCAGGAGGGCGTCGCGCACATCGCGCACCTCGGTGGCATGCTGGGCGCGTGGATCCTGATCCTCTACTGGCGCGGCCGGCTGCCGTTCGGAACGCGCCGCCGACGCTAGACCACGCCGCGGCCCGACCCGAACCAGTGGAAGGGCAGCAGCCCCATTACGACCGACGCGGCCCAGAAAAGCGCCACGAGGATGATGAACGCGGGGATCGCGGCGATCGCCCACTTCACCATCAGGATGACCATCGACCAGAAGTGGATCTTGACGTCCACCACCACCACGCGCGCTTCGTCGCTCATAGAGCCTCCGTTGTTTTCGTCCGGCGCATTCTAAGCGGCCGACGGCCCATTCGCGTCCGGCGTCTGCCGCGCGGAGCCTGATCCAAGTCGGCTAGGATGTCGACCCGTATCGATCCGCGTGACGCGGATCGAGAGATATTGCCGATGAGGGCGAGTACGTCCGGCACGGGATCGCAGGCGGGAGTCACGAGCTTAATCCCGGTGCGGCGGCAGCGCAGTGGCGGCCGTCCGACGCTATGGGGAGTGTCCGACACCGCGCGCTGCGCCGGAGTCAGGAGTTCCCCGAGGTTTCGGGATTTTCCCTATGGATTCGGCAGCCCACGGGCGGCTATCTTCAGACGCGGGCGGGCATGACGCTTGCATGAGTTCGTCTACCCCGATCCCGTACAAGCGTGCCGAGCAGGGAGGCTCGGGACAGGACCATGAACCGCGCACCGATCCATCGGCTTCGCGTGCCGCTGTTGGCCGGCGCTTGCGTCGTCTTGATCGCCGTCTGGACCGCCGTCGCCTACCAGCTGCACCAGCTGCGCAGCGAGGCGATCGATACCGCGCGCCGGCACGGGGAGAACATCACCGCGGTGGTGGGCGAGCATTTCCTGGTGTTCGCGGGCAGCATCGACGGCACGTTGAGGCATTTGCGGGAACAGTGGCTGAGAAATCCGCGCCGCTTTTCGGCCACCGTCAACGAGCATATTTCGCTGTCAGGCCACATCCTCGATCGGCTCGCGGTCACGGACGCGGAAGGGCTTGTCGCGTATCCTGCCCGGCCGGGGCGCTCGCTGGCCGAGACCGACTACTTCGCCGCGGCGCGTGCCGGCGGCGTGGAACAGCTCCTCGTCGGCAACCCCGAGCGCGTCCCCGGCGACGCGAGAATCTTCATCCCGTTCGCGCTCGCGATCAGGAGTGCCGGCGAGTTCCGGGGCATCGTCTCCGCCGCCATCTCCGCCGGCGACCTGGTGCGCGCGTACAAGGCGATCGACCTCGGTCCGGGCGGGTTCATCACGCTGCGGCACCACGACGGCACGGTCGTGGCTCGGTCTTCCGACTTCGAGAGCCTGATCGGGGGACCGCGCCCGGAGTGGCAGGAGCTGGACGCGTCGGGCCCGGCGACGGGCAGCCTCATCCGGCGCTCGCCCAGGGACGGGATCGAGCGCATCTACAGCTATCGCAGGCTGTCCGGCTATCCGCTCGTCGTGGTCGCCGGCCAGGAGCTGCAGGGAACGCTCGCCCGGTACTACGAGCAGCGGCGCGCCTATCTCGCCGGAGGCACGCTGCTCTCGCTCGTGCTGCTGCTGCTCGTTACGGTGACGCTCGGGCGTCTGAATCGGCTGGCGCTCGCCGAAAAGGATCTGCGCGAGAGCGAGAACCGTTACCGCGCGTTGACGGGCCTGTCCGCAGACTGGTACTGGGAGCTCGACGAGAAATTCCGTATGCTCGCCCTCACGCCGAACAAGCCCTCGCCGCGTGCCGGAGAGCAGGCGCGGAAGCACCTCGGAAAGCGGCCCTGGGAGATGCCGTACGTCGATCCGGCCGACGCGGACTGGCGGCGCTATCGCGAGCTGCTCGAGTCGCGCTCGCTGTTCCGGGACATCGTGCTCAAAGCGACGGGGCGGGGCGGGCGAGTCGTCTACCTCAATGTCCGCGGACACCCGGTCTACGACGGCGCGGGTGGATTCAGGGGCTATCGCGGCATCACGAAGGACGTCACCCAGGAGAAGCGCCACGAACGGCTCCTCGAGCTCGAGCACCGGGTGAACCGGTGTCTCGCGACCGCCGAGGACGTTCCGAGCGCGCTCGAGGCGGTGATCCGCGCGATTTGCGAGGCCGAGAGCTGGGAGTGCGGGCGCTACTGGCGCGTCGACGGCAGAAGTCAGATGCTGCGCTTCCAGCAGGGGTGGGGCGTGGAGGGCGACGCGATGCGCGAGTTCATCGAGAGATCGCGCGAGCTCGCGTTTGCGCCCGGCGTCGGGCTCGCGGGCATCGCGTGGCAGACACGCACGCCCCTCTGGGTGCCGGATGTCACGAAGGACGCGCGCGTCACCATGGTCGTCGCCCGTCCGTTCAACATGCACGGGGCTTTCGTGTTCCCCGTGACCGCGGGCGGCGAGGTCATCGGCGTGCTCGGCTTCGCGAGTCACGACGTTCGCCAGCCCGACGAGCGGCTGCTACAGGCGATCCGCGTGGTGGGCAGCCAGATCGGCCAGTTCGTGCAGCGCAAGGAGGCCGAGGAAGTGCTGCGCGGGAGCGAAGCGCGCTTCCGCAGCCTGACGAAACTTTCCTCCGACTGGTACTGGGAGCAGGACGAGAACCTGCGCTTCGTCGCCATGAACGAGGACATTCTCGGCAAGACCGGGGTGAGCGCCGCCAGCCACATCGGCAAGCTGCGCTGGGATCTGCCCGCGCTCAACATGAGCCAGGCCGACTGGGCGGCGCACCGCGCGATCGTGGAGGCGCACCAGCCCTTCCACGACCTCGAGCTGTGCCGACTTGCCGAGGACGGCAGGCCGAGCTGGATGCTGATCAGCGGCGAGCCGATCTTCGACGGCTCGGGAAATTTCAAAGGCTACCGGGGCATCGGCAAGGACATCACCGAACGCAAGTTCGAGGAACGGCTGCGCGCCCTGGAGCACGCGGTCAACCGCGATCTGGCCGATGCCGATGAAGTCCACGCCTGCGTGAAGGCGGTCATCCGGACCGTGTGCGAGTCGCAGGGATGGGATTGCGGGCGTTACTTCGCCGTCGACGAAGAGGGGCAGGTTCTGCGCTTCGCCGAGGCATGGGGTGTCGACGATCCCGCGATCCAGAGCTTCATCGAGTCGGCGCGCAAGCTCGCCTATCGTCCCGGCGAAGGCCTGTCCGGCTGCGCCTGGCAGTCGGGCCAACCGCTCTGGTCGACCGATGTGACCAAGGACCCGCGCTCACTCACCGTCCAGGGCAAGCGCTCGGTCGCGAGCGCGCTCGGGATCCACGGCTCGTTCGTGTTCCCGGTGGTCGCGGACGGCAAGACGATCGGCGTGCTGAATTTCTCGAGCCGCCAGGCGCGCGAGCCCGAGGAGCGCTTGCTCCAGGCGATCCACGTCATCGGCCGGCAGATCGGACAGTTCGTGCAGCGCAAGCAAAGCGAGGAGGATCTCCAGCGCTTCCGGGCCGCCATGGACGCGTCGGCCGACATGTTCTGGCTCATCGACCCGATCGGCATGCGCATCGTCGACGTGAACGACACCGCCTGCCGGACGCTCGGGTACACGCGCGAGGAGCTGCTCGCGCTCGGACCGCACGACATCCTGTCGGCTCCGCGCGCCGAACTTGCCGAGACCTACCGGCGGCTCATCGCCGGGGACGGCAAGGAGATGGTGATCGCGGGCTCGTACCGGCGCAAGGACGGTGCGCTCGTGCCCATGGAATCGATGCGCCGCGTCGTGCCTTCGGGAGACGGCTATGTCATCGTCGCGGCCGCGCGCGACGTCACCGAGCGCCTCGAGCGCGAGGAGGAGCTGCAGCGGTTCCGGCTCGCGATGGACAACTCGGCCGACATGATCGTGCTGATCGACCGCGCCACCATGCGCTTCATCGACGTGAACAGGACCGCATGCCGGCTGCTCGGCTACAGCCGCGAGGAGCTCCTGCAGATGGGCCCGCACGACGTGCTGCCGGTCGGGCGCGAGGAGCTCGAGCGGTCGTACGACGCGCTGATCGCCGATCCGTCGCGCCCGAGCGGCATGAACACGGTGTACCGCTGCCGGGACGGCACGCACCTCCCGTTCGAGTCGACCCGCCGGGTGCTGCGCTCGGGCGACAAGTACATCATCGCCGCCGTCTCGCGCGACATCCGCGAGCGGCTCGCCGCGGAAGAAGCCCTGCGCCGGAGCAACGAGCGCTTCAACCTCGCGGTGCGCGCGACCAACGACGTGATCTGGGACTGGGATCTCACGACGGACGAGATGTGGTGGAACGAGAACCTGAAGCGCGTGTTCGGCTACGCCCCCGAGGCCAGCCGTACCGGCGAGTTCTGGAAGCGCCACATCCATCCGGAGGACCACGACCGCATCGTGAAGGGAATCCGCGAGCTGCTCGAGTCCGGGGGCGACAACTGGAGCGACGAATACCGCTTCCTGCGCGCCGACGGCACGTACGCGCGCGTGCTGGACCGGGGGCACGCGGTCCGCGACTCGGCGGGCAAGGCGGTCCGTATGATCGGCGCCATGACCGACATCACCATGCGCAAGGAGGCCGAGGAGAAGCTCGCGTATCTGGCGCAGTTCGACTCCCTGACGGGACTTCCGAACCGTCATCTCTTCCGCGACCGCCTGATGCAGGCGATGGCGCGGGCCCGGCGCAGCAGCAAAGCGATGGCGGTCCTCTTCATCGACCTCGACCGATTCAAGCTGATCAACGACACGCTGGGACACGGCGCCGGCGATCGGCTGCTCAAGGATGCGACCGAGCGCCTGCAGGCCTGCGTGCGCTCGAGCGATACCGTCGGCCGGTTCGGGGGCGACGAGTTCGGCGCCATCATCACCGACCTCGCGAAGCCCGGAGACGCCAGCGTGGTGGCGCAGAAGATCATCGACGCGCTCGCGCGTCCCTTCAATCTCGACGGCCACGAGAGCTACGTGACCGCGAGCGTCGGCATCACGCTGTTCCCGACCGACGGGGAGGAGGCCGGTACGCTGATCATGAACGCCGACGCGGCCATGTACCGCGCGAAGGAGCAGGGCCGCAACACCTACCAGTACTTCACGCGCGAGATGAACGAGCGCGCGATGCAACGGGTGACCATGGAGTCGGCGCTGCGCCGCGCCATCGAGCGACGCGAATTCCTCCTGCACTATCAGCCAAAGGTCAGCATCACCACCGGCGCCGTGTGCGGGTTCGAGGCGCTGCTGCGCTGGCAGCACCCCGAGAGCGGACTGGTTCCGCCCCTCCAGTTCATCCCGGTCCTCGAGGACACCGGGCTCATCGTGACCGTCGGCGACTGGGTGATCGCGGAGGTGTGCGAGCAGATCGCCCGCTGGAGCCGTGAGGGCTTCCGCGTGCCCCCGGTCGCCGTGAACCTCTCGGCGCGCCAGTTCCAGCAGAAGGGGCTGGAGGAGACCGTCGCCGCCTCGTTGCGCGCGAGCGACATCGACCCGAAGCTGCTCCAGTTCGAGCTGACCGAATCCCTATTGATGAAGGAGCCGGAGGTGGCGGCGCGGACGCTACGCGGCCTGAAGGAGCTCGGCGTGACGCTATCGGTCGACGACTTCGGGACCGGCTACTCCAGCCTCTCGTATCTGAAGCGCTTTCCGATCGACGCCCTCAAGATCGATCGCGCCTTCATACGCGACGTCACCGTAGACCCGGACGACGCCGCTATCACCTTCGCCATCATCGGCCTGGCGCACAGTCTGAAGCTCAAGGTCATCGCGGAGGGCGTCGAGACGCGCGACCAGCTCGACTTCCTCCAGGCCCACGGCTGCGACGAGATGCAGGGGTTCCTGTTCTCCCGCGCCGTATCCGCGGAGGAATGCGCGCGCATGCTCCAGGAAAAGCGGCGGCTGAGCGCGTCGAAGCGCCGAGGTCACGCCTCACGCGGCGAGCGGCGGCAGCCCGCGCAGGCGGGGCGCGGCTAGGACGCGCTCGCCCTGCGCAGCGTCGCTGGTCCCGGGCGGAAAGCGGTGGGCGCGTCGACGCCCGGAGCCGCGGCGCCGCTCAGCAGTTGATCGCAGTCCGTGCGCCGATCCGCGAGGCAACGCTCGTATGCTGCGCTGGTGTCCGGCGGGGCCGGTTGCCGAGCGGCGCGCTCGGCTTGCAGCTGGCGCTCCAGCGTCGCCACCCGATCGGCGAGGGCCACGGTCTGGCTGCTCCTCGGGGTGAGCTGGAGCGCCTGAGCGACGGCGGGCTCGGGGGAGTAAATCGACAGACGGTCCTGGATGGCGATCGCTTTCGAATCCTTGCCGGGCACCACGTCCGAGTAGTGGATTCGGCCGTTGCGGTCGACCCACTTGTAGATGTTCTGGGCGCGTGCCTGCGCGCAGACCAGCGCGGCGGCGGCGGTGAGCAGACAGATCAGGATTCGCATGGTGTCTCGTGCGGGTGGTGAGAGCTGGACGGTACAATGCGCGCGCTTCCTTACAACACTGCCACGGGGCCCCTTGTCCAATCGGAATCGGCGCTCGTCCACCGAGGCGGCCTGGCCGGCCGCCGTTCATGACGTATTGAAGTCTCGGGGCGTGGGGCAAGTGGCCTATGTCCCCGACGCGGGCCATCGGCTTCTCATCGAGCTGTGCCACGCCGACCGATCGATCGTCACGGTTCCGCTGACGAGCGAGGAGCAGGGCATCGGCCTCGCCGCGGGCGCCTGGCTGGGCGGGCAACGCGCCGCGCTGCTCATGCAGTCGAGCGGCGTCGGAAATTGCGTGAACGCGCTCACGCTCGGGTCGAACTGCGGGTTCCCGCTGCTGCTGATCGTCACCATGCGCGGTGAATGGGGCGAATTCAACCCCTGGCAGATTCCCATGGGACAGGCGACCGAGCCAATCTTGCACGCGAGCGGCGTGCGCACCTTTCGTCTCGAGCGCCCCGAGGATGCAGCCGCGACGGTCGACGCCGCGGCGGCCCTCGCGTTCGACGGATATGCCATGGCGGCCGTCCTCGTCTCTCAGAAGATGCTAGGCGCGAAGTCCTTCGCGGGTGCGCGGTGAGCGCGGCGCTCGATCGCCGTGCGGTGGTCGCGGCGCTGCTCGAGCGGCGCGAGGCGCTCCTCGTCGTGGCGGGACTCGGTGCGCCGGCCTGGGATTGCGCGGCCGCGGGCGATCATCCGCTCACCTTTCCGCTTTGGGGTGCCATGGGCTCCGCCTGCATGGTCGGCATGGGTCTCGCGATCGCGCAGCCCGGGCGCCGCGTGCTCGTGGTCACCGGGGATGGCGAGATGCTGATGGGACTAGGCAGCCTCGCCACCATCGGCGCGCAGCGGCCGCGCAACCTTTCACTCGTCGTGCTCGACAACGAGCGCTACGGCGAGACCGGGATGCAGAAGACGCACACGGCGCACGGCGTCGACCTGGCGGCCGTGGCGCGGGCGTGCGGTTTCTCGGCCGCCCGCGGCGTTTCCGCGCCCGGGGAGATCGCATCGATGCGCACCGCAGTGCTGGAAGCGCGCGGGCCGCTTTTCTTCCAGGTGAAAGTCGCGGCGGGCGCGTCGGCGCCTGCCCTGCCGCCGCGCGACGGTGGCTATCTCAAGCAGAGATTCCGGGAAGCATTGCTCGGATCCGACGCGTTGCGGTAGTCGATTCGCTCGCTTCGAGCGATTGCAGCGTCTCGGAACACGTCTTCGACGCGTGATCGCGCGTTTCGGATGCCTTTTCGGACCTCAAATGCATGATGATCGGCGCAAATTTGCGTCGAAGGTCTTGCTTTGTGAACTTCAATGTAGTATTAATTGCGCCATGTTTGTTCTTGCAGCCCAACTTTTTGCCTAGCGCTCACAGTCGCGTCGCCGGCGCGCCGAGCGACGTTCGTCTTGGACACGGACTTTCTGCTGACGAAGTCAGCGGTCCGCATCCTTCCTCCAAGAAAAAAAATCACCGCATCGATCTTGCTCGCCGCTTCGGCGGGCGGACGAGGGATTCACTCGCACGGGCTTTGTCCCGCGCGGTTGAATGGCCCGTGCCGACATGGACGGGTCGGGTTGCTTGTGTGTTTAACTCATGAAGGAGATTGCCATGGCAAAGAAAAAAGCGAAAAAGAAATCCGCTAAGAAGAAGAAGTAAGGAAGCAAGCAATCCCGCGAAAGAGCCAAGAACAAGTCCGCCAGTCGAGGCGGCGACGAAGAAGCCTAAAAAGAAGGGCCAAGAGCGGTTTCGGGGAAGCGTCCAGGCTGCGGTGGAACATGCAGCCTGGATCTTTCCGGACCAACTCGAGGCCCTAGCGGGTACGAATGCTGCGGACAGCCCGGGGTTACAGGCTCGGGTTGATCCGCAGACATTCGGTACAGAAGAGAGATTGCCCCAACAGCATGAGGCAACCCCCCCTCAGGCTGTCAAGCGGTTCTATAAGATTCTGATTTGTAATAGCGTTTCAAAAACAGCGCGCGGCCGAATGGCGCTTGACAGTCGGCTCGCGACGGTCTCCGGGCCTGCGGGAGGGCCCCTAAAACGAACATGAGCGCGACCGACTCGGTGCTGAACTCCTGGTGGCTGCTGCCCGTCCTCTGGGTCGGCTTGTCGATGCTCGCGTCCGCGGCCCTGAGCACCGTGCGGCGCGACCCGGCGCCGCGGCCCGAACCCGAGCCGAAGATCGAGGAGCCGGTCGCACCGCCGCCGTTCCTGTTCGACTCACCCGAAGCGAGCTCCGAGGCCATCGGCTGGTACATGGGCGTGCCCATCCACCGCAGCGCGCGTTTCGACGGCATCGACTACGAGTTCGACCGGATCTGCCCGCCGCAGGCGTTGCGGCGCGCGGTCGGCGAGCGGGTCGTGGCACCGGGGATCGTCTACACCCGGCGCTCGACGACACGCCCCTACTAAACCCTTCCCGGTTTCGCGCGCAGCGCGTCCTGGACGCGCCGCGCCAAGTCGAGCGACCCCGCGTCGCCAGCATCCTCGAGCGCTCGCACCACGCCTTCGCGGTCGACTGCGGGCCGGTTCTGGCTTACCTTCCACTTGCCGATCAGACTGTGCGGCCGGATCTCGATGCCGACGATCGCGCGCAACTGGCTCTCGATGAAATCCTCGGGCGCGTCGGTCACCTTCCAGGGATGCCCGCTTTCCGCCTCGTGACGGTCGGTCAGCCGGCTCACCAGGCCGCGCAGCCACCCCGGATCCTCGATCGCCCGAACCGTGCCCCGGGCGTGCACGACGACATAGTTATAGGTAGGGACCACCTTGCCCGTGTCGCGCTTGGTCGGATACCAGGACGGCGACACATAGCCCGACTCGGCCTGGAAAACGACGAGGGCGTCCGCGTCCCGCGGATGCTCGCGCCACACCGGGTTCGCGCGCGCGACGTGGGCGCGCAGGGTCCCGAACGGTGCGGGGTCCGGATCGATCTCGAACGGCACGTGATTGGCGGTGAGGCCGTCCGGTCCCAGCGTGATCAGGGCGCCCAGCGGATGCTCGCGGATCAGCGCGTGCAGCGTCTCCACGCTGCGCTCTTCGAAGTGCGCGGGCAGGTACACGGTCAGTCGGCCTTGAGTCCCGCGGCGCGCACGACCTTGGCCCATTTCACGATCTCGCTCCGGATCAGGTCTCCGAACTCCTCGGGCGTGCTGGTCACGGGCTCGGTCGCCATTGTCGCGAGCCGCTCTTTCATCTCGCTCGAGTTCATGACGGCGACGATCTCCGCGTTCAGACGCGTCACGATCGGTCGGGGTGTTCCGGCCGGCGCCAGCACGCCGTACCAGGTGGTCACGTCGAAGTCCTTCAGCCCCGCTTCGGCCGCCGTCGGGACGTCGGGCAGCGCCGCGGCCCGCTTGGAGTCGATCACCGCGAGCGCGCGCAACTTGCCCGCCTTGATGTGCGGTGCCGCCGCGGGGATCCCGATGATTACCAGCTGCACGTCCCCCGACATGACGTCGTTCATCGCGAGGTTCACGCCCTTGTACGGCACGTGCACCAGGCGCACGCCGGCGACGATGTTGAACAGCTCGCCGGCGAGGTGGTTCGACGTCCCGTTGCCGCCCGAGCCGAAGTTCATCGCCCCGGGCTTGCTCTTCGCGAGAGCGATGAACTCGGAGAGCGTCTTCGCGGGTATCGACGGGTTGGTCACCATCACGTTCGGCACGGTGGCGACGAGGCTCACCGGTGAGAAGTCCTTCACCGGATCGTAGGCGAGCTTCTTGTACAGGCTCGGGCTGATGGCGAGCGACGGCGCGACCAGGACGATCGTGTAACCGTCGGGCGCCGAGCGGGCCGCGGCCTCGGCGCCGACGTTGCCGCCGGCGCCCCCGCGGTTCTCGATGACCACCGGCTGCGCGAGCCTCCGCGCGAGCCGCTCGGCCAGGAGCCGCCCCAGGATGTCGGTACCGCCGCCCGGCGGGAACGGCAGGATGAACCGGATCGGCTTGCTCGGATAGGCGTCGGCCTGCGCGCGCACGGCGACGGGGGCGAACGCCACGAGCGCCGCGAGGAGGGCGGCGCCGGTCGGAAAGTTGCGGAAGCTCGTCATGCGGAAACCTCGTATCGGACTGGGTGGAATTCGCAGCAGACAGTGTAGCGGCAAGAAACCATGCCGGGCGCGCGCGTCACTGCTCGAGCGTGCTCGGCGCGAAGACTTCTTCGACACCGACCCGGCGTGACGTGAGTCCCTGCTCGAGCGAGTATTGCGCGGCGGTCTCCAGCACCTTGCGGTTCGCCTTGATGCCATGGCGGACCACGGTCGTGCGCAGGCTCTGCAGTCCTTCGGGCGGCACGAGGCCCGTCGCGACGTGGTAGGCGGCGTGCTCGAGGCGCTCGCGCTCGGCGATCTCGCTGGCGCGTTCGAAAGCCTTCAGCAGGTTCAGCACCACCCAGGGATGGCGCTCGACGAGCTCGCGCCGTATCACCATGCCGTGGTTGATCGGCAGCAGGCCGGTCTTGCGGTAGTAGCGAACGCCCTCGGCGACCGGGTCGGGAAACAGCGGCTTGATCTCCGGATGGCTCCACAGGTCCACGGTGCTGCGGTCGACGAGATTCGCGTTCACGATGTAGTGGATCACCGCGTCGACCTCGCCCGCGAGCATCATGCCGCCGATGCTCTTCTCCGGGGGGATCTGCCGGATCGTCACCCCCGGCGGCGCGGTGAAGCCGATTGCGCCGCGATGGCTGTGCGTCGGCACGCGCTCCATCCAGAACTCCATGTCTTTCGGCTCCACGCCGAACTCGTGCTGCAGTGCTCCGCGGGTCCACAGCGCGGCCGTCTGCTGGTACTCCGGCACGGCGACGCGCTTGCCGCGCAGGTCCTCGGGACGCTCGATGCCCGCCGCGCGCCGCACCAGGATCTCGGTATGGAAGAGCTTGCGGGTCGTGAACACCGGCAGCCCGACCCAGCGGTCGTCGCCCTGGGCTCTCGCCATCATCAGCGTGGAGAACGACATCTCGGACACGTCGAAGTCCGCGAATTTCAGCTGTCGCCAGAAGAGCTCGCTGGGATGCACGACGCTCGCGACGAGCTCGATGCCGTCGGGCTGCACGCGCCCGTCGAAGATCGGCCAGGTCCTCGGGTTGGACGCCATGCCGATGCTGAGCTGAAGCTTCATGGAGGCGGCGATTGTAATAGAATGCTCAGGGGAGTCACTGCGGGATCATCACAAGAACCATGGCCCGTTCCAAGCCCGGCTTCTGGTCGCGCGGCATCGACAAGCTCCGCGGCGCCCTGCTGCACGGCGAGCCCGAGACGGCGTCGCAAGCCCCCAAGAAGAAGGCCGAGCAGAAGAAACCCGAGAAGAAAAAACCCGCGCAACCGGCCCGACCCGCGACCGCCGTCGCGAAATCCCCCGAGCCCGCCACGACCGAGGCGGTCGCGAGCACCGCGACCATGGACGACAAGAGTCCGAAGCGGAAAATCCCGGTCCAGCCCTGGTATCGCCATCGCCAGCGCTGGTGAACGCTGCTGGTCAGACCAGCAGGATCCTCACGATGCCTCCTTCTCGTCGTCCCAGGCCTTGTCCGGTAGCGGCAGCCCGGCGAGATCCCCGGGGGTGAGCCTGCGATCGGGCTCGATGCCGATGGTGTCGAGGATCAGCATCAGCTGGCGCGTGTGCTGCGCCGGATGCCACACGGTGCGCTCGAGCACCACGTGCAGCGGATGCTCGCCGAAGTAGGTGCGCATCGGCTTTTCGCACGACTTGTCCGGGAAAGCCTTCCACCAGTCGTTGAAGCGACCGAGCACCGACTCGCCGTAGCGCGCGATGTCATCCGCGGTGCGGATCGCCGGGCCGGGTTCTTCCATGATTCGCTCGTAGGTCAGCTCGCGGCCGTCGCGCATCGATTCCAGGAAGCCGTCGGGAATGCGGAACACGTGGTGCGCGAGCACGCGGATCGGGCGCTTGCGGTTGCGGAAGGACTTCTCCAGCCAGTCGGCCGGGATCTGGCGCACGTACCGCGCCGCCGCTGGCAGCACGACGTTGAGCTTCGCGATCAAGTCGTCGGGCGAGAGCCGCTCCTGCAGCCTGATCTTCAGGCCCAGGAACTTGATCACGTCGGTGAGGGTCTGGGCAAACACGAACTTGTCGCCGCGTGCCACGACGGGGACGCTGCGGGCGCCGAGCTTGCGCAGCGCCTCCATGCCGGCTGGATTGCCGTGGACGTTGATCGACTCGTAGTCCACGCCGTTCTTGGTCAGGAATTCCTTGGTACGCAGGCAGCTGGTGCATCCGGGCTGCCAAAAGACGCGGACGCGTTCTCCGGCGACGATCATGGGGTCTCCGCGAGGGATGGGGACGAGCTCCCGGTTATGCTAAAGCAGACCGCAGGGGCGTGCACGAAGCCACGGTCCGGCGGCGTATATTCGCTCTTGGTAATATTCGCCTGGAGCCCATTGGCGGGGAAAGCGATGTCGACGAACAAGGAGCTCGACGGCAAGGTGGCGCTGGTGACCGGCGGCGCCCGCAACATCGGCCGCGCGATCAGTCGCGCGCTCGCCCACGCGGGCGCAGCGGTGATGGTGAACGCCAACACGTCGCGCGCCGACGCCGAGCAGACGGTCTCGATGATCGAGGGCGAAGGCGGCCGTGCGGCCGTGCACATCGCCGACGTGACCGACGGCAAGGCCGTGAAGGCGATGATCGACGCCACGGTGAAAAAGTTCGGCCGCATCGACGTGCTCGTGAACAACGCCGCCGTGCGCGCCGAGACGCCGTTCGCCGACATGACGCTCGAGGAGTGGCGCCGCGTGATCGCGACCGTGCTCGACGGGGCGTTCCTGTGCACGCAGGCGTGCCTGCCGCACATCGCGCGCGCGGGCGGGGGCGCCGTGGTCAATATCGGCGGCATGACCGCACACAAGGGCGCCGAAGGCCGCGCGCATGTGATCGCCGCCAAGTCCGGGCTCGCCGGAATGACGCGCGCGCTCGCGCTCGACCTCGCTCCGCAAGGGATCACCGTGAACTGCGTGGTGCCGGGGCTGATCGAGACGGTGCGCGGGCTGCCCGGCGCGCCCGAGCGCCCCGAGCACCGGCGCGGCCTTCCGCCCGTCGGCAGGCGCGGCGAGCCCGATGAGATCGCGGCCGTCGTGCGGCTGCTGTGCGGCCCGGACTCGCGCTACATCACCGGCCAGGCGATCCACGTCAACGGCGGCGCGTACATGCCCTGAGCGCGATGGACGGGACCGCCCCTCGACTCGCGCACAACGTGACCCGGCTATCCCGGCTG
>DATDMW010000211.1:0-34810 GCA_036518595.1 Burkholderiales bacterium | reverse complement strand
TTCTTCTCCTTCATCTCGACTTCGGTCGCGGCGCCGACCTTGATCACCGCCACGCCGCCGGCGAGCTTCGCCACGCGCTCCTGCAGCTTCTCCTTGTCGTAGTCGCTGGTGGCTTCCTCGATCTGAGTGCGGATGTTCTTGACGCGCGCCTCGATCGCCTTGCCGTCGCCGGCGCCATCGATAATGGTGGTCTCTTCCTTCGCCACTTCGACGCGCTTCGCCTGGCCGAGGTCCTTGAGGGTCGTCTTCTCCAGCGTCAGGCCGACTTCCTCGGCGATGACCTGGCCGCCCGTGAGGATCGCGATGTCCTCCAGCATGGCCTTGCGGCGGTCGCCGAAGCCCGGCGCCTTCACCGCGCAGGTCTTCAGGATGCCGCGGAGCGTGTTCACGACGAGGGTCGCGAGCGCCTCGCCTTCGACTTCCTCGGCGATGATCAGCAGCGGCCGGCCGGCCTTCGCCACCTGCTCGAGGATCGGCAGCAGGTCACGGATGCTTGAGATCTTCTTGTCGTGCAGCAGGATGTAGGGATTCTCGAGAACGCAGCCCTGCTTCTCGGCGCTGTTGATGAAGTACGGGGACAGGTAGCCGCGGTCGAACTGCATGCCTTCGACGACCTCGAGCTCGTTGTTCAGGCCCTTGCCGTCCTCGACCGTGATCACGCCTTCCTTGCCCACCTTGTCCATCGCGTCGGCGATGATCTTGCCGATGTCGGAGTCGGCGTTGGCCGAGATCGATCCGACCTGCGCGATCTCCTTCGAGGTCGTGCACGGCTTGGAGATCTTCTTCAGCTCTTCGGTCATCGCGGCGACGCCCTTGTCGATCCCGCGCTTCAGGTCCATCGGGTTCATCCCGGCGGCGACGTACTTGATGCCCTCGCGGAAGATCGCCTGGGCGAGCACGGTCGCGGTCGTCGTGCCGTCGCCGGCGACGTCGGAGGTCTTGGACGCGACTTCCTTGACCATCTGCGCGCCCATGTTCTCGAACTTGTCCTTGAGCTCGATCTCTTTCGCGACCGAGACGCCGTCCTTGGTGACGGTGGGGGCGCCGAATGAGCGCTCGAGCACGACGTTGCGGCCCTTCGGCCCCAGGGTCGCCTTGACGGCGTTGGCGAGGACGTTCACTCCGGCCAGGATCTTATGGCGGGCGTCCTCGTGGAAACGGACTTCTTTGGCAGGCATGGCTTGCTCCTGATTCGATGGATTGTTGGACTTACTTGCTGGCGACGACGCCCATGATGTCGTCTTCGCGCATCACGAGGTACTCGGTGCCTTCGACCTTCACCGACTGGCCGGAGTACTTCCCGAAGAGGATGCGATCCCCGACCTTGACGTCGAGCGGCCGCACTTTGCCGTCCTCGAGGATCTTGCCGTTGCCGACGGCGACGACTTCGCCCTGGTCGGGCTTCTCGGCCGCGTTATCGGGGATCACGATGCCGCCCGCGGACTTCTGCTCCTGCTCGAGCCGCTTGACGACCACGCGGTCATGCAGAGGACGAATCTTGTTCATGGACATAAAACTGCCTCCTTTGTGAAGTTAGTGGCCACAAACAGACAGGTCGACCGTCGATTGGGCCGGGAAATCAGGCGCTACGGTGCTTAGCACTCATTCGTAGCGAGTGCTAATAATACGGTTCGGCGAGCGGGATTTCAAGAGCCTACGACTTGAATTGCGCGGTCCCGCCGACATCTAAGCAGGACCGCCATGAAGTACAAGGACTACTACGCCCTGCTCGGCGTCGACCGCAGAGCCTCCCAGGACGACATCAAGAAGGCCTACCGCCGGCTCGCCCGCAAGTACCATCCGGACGTCTCCAAGGAGCCCGATGCCGAGGAGCGCTTCAAGGAAGTCGCCGAAGCCTACGAGACGCTGAAGGACCCGGAGAAGCGGGCGGCCTACGACCAGCTGGGGAGCCACCAGCCCGGCCAGGACTTTCGTCCGCCCCCCGATTGGGAGACCCGCTTCAGCCCGGGCGGGTTCGAGGACATTGATCTGGCCGACTTGTTCGCGCACTTCGGCGCCCGTCCCGGCAGGGGCTTTTCGGGCCGGGCGGGCGCAGACTTCGCCATCGCCGGCGAGGACTACGAGGTCGAGGCGCGACTGTCGCTCGAGGACGCGGCGCGCGGAACCGAGCTGGCTCTGCAGCTGGCCGTGCCCGAGATGGGCCCCGACGGCGTGCGCAGGCGCATGCCGAAGACCGTGCGTGTGCGGGTGCCCAAAGGGGCGACCGAGGGCGAGAGGTTGCGCATCGCCGGCAAGGGAGGGCCCGGCGTGAACGGCGGGCGGGCGGGCGATCTCTACCTCGACATCCATCTCGAGCCGCACCCGCTGTTCCGGGTGTCCGGCCACGACCTGTACCTCGAGCTGCCGCTCGCCCCGTGGGAGGCGGTGCTCGGAACCCAGGTGGAGATCCCAACCCTCGACGGCCGCATCGAGCTCTCGGTGAAGCCCGGCGCGAAAGCAGGCCAGAAGCTGCGCGTCCCTGGCCGGGGACTTCCCCGGCCCCGGGGAACGAGCGGCGACCTCTACTGCGTCCTCTCGATCGCGACGCCCCCGGAACCCGGCGAGCGCGAAAAGTCCCTGTACCGTGAGCTCGCTGCGGCCTCGCACTTCGACCCGCGCCGGCATCTCAAAAAAGGCGAGCCCGCATGAGCGACGATGCGATCCTGGAGTTTCTCGACGAGGCGACCGAGATCGCGATGGACGAGTTGCTCGCCGCGTCCGGGCTGGCGCGCGCCGAGTTGATCGACCTGATCGAGCTCGGCGTCTTCGATCTCCGACCCGGGGCGCGTGCCGCGGACCAGGCGAGCTGGCGCTTCTCGTCGCGGGCGATCATCCTCGGACGCCGGGCGGCCCGCCTGCGCGACGACTTCGGCCTGAACGCGCCGGGTATGGCGCTTGCGCTCGCGTACCTGGAGCGCATCGAGGCCCTGGAGCTTCGCCTGCGCGAGCTCGAGTGCCAGCTGCTGCGCTGAGCGAACCTCGCCCGGGGCGCGGGTGCGCTGGCATACTTGCCTCCACATGAGGCGGTCCGGCACGGGCCGCGCGCTTGCGCGGTCGTTCATCCTGGCGTTCCTGGCGCTCGCGCCGTGCCTGGCGGGCGCGGCCGAGCCTGCGCGCCTGCCCGCGACGCTGCGCAAGGCGCTGGCCGCGGCCGGCATCCCGATCGGCGCCACGGCGGTCTACGTGCAGGACGTCGCCGCGCGCACGCCGATGCTGTCGTACAACGCCTCGCGCCCGATGAACCCCGCCTCGTCGGCGAAGCTGGTGACGACGTACGCGGCCCTGGAGATGCTCGGTCCTTCCTTCACCTGGAAGACCCAAGCGTACGCCGGCGGGCCGATGCGGGGCGACGTTCTCGACGGCGACCTCGTGCTGCGCGGCACCGGGGATCCGAAGCTCACGATCGAGAATTTCTGGCTCCTGCTGCGCGCGCTGCGCGAGCGCGGGCTGCGCGAGATCCGCGGCGATCTCGTCCTCGACCACAGCTACTTCGCCCCCGCGCCGTACGATCCCGGGAAATTCGACAACGAGCCGGCGCGCGCGTACAACGTCGGCCCGGACGCGCTGCTGGTGAATTTCAATGCGATCCGCTTCCATTTCGGCCCGGACCTGGAAGCGAAGTCGCTGCGCGTGATCCCCGAGCCGCGCCCGGCGCAGATCGAGCTGCGCGCCTCGGTGGCGCTATCCGACGCGCCCTGCGGCGACTGGCGCTCGCAGATCAGGGCGGAATTCGACTCGAACGACGCGAGCGCCCGGGTGAATTTCAGCGGCACCTATCCCGCCGCGTGCGGCGAGAACACCTGGAACGTCGCCCTGCTCTCGCACGACTCCTACCTGTGGGGTCTGTTCCGGGAGCTGTGGGACGAGCTGGGCGGCTCGTTCAAGGGCGGCGTGCGCGATGGCACGGTTGCGCCGGACTCGCGGCTGATTTACAGCGCCGAGTCCCCGCCGCTGTCGGAAGTCGTGCGCGACATCAACAAGTTCTCAAACAACGTGATGGCGCGCCAGCTGTTCCTCACCTTGTCAGCCGAGGCGCTGCATGTGCCTGGCGACGAGCATCTCTCGGAGGGCCTGATCCGGGATTGGGCGCTGCGCAAAGGCATCGCCGCCGACGAGATCGCGCTGGAGAACGGCGCCGGCCTGTCCCGCAGCGACCGCATCAGCGCCTTGACATTCGGCAAGCTGCTCGTCGCGGCCTGGCACAGCCCGGTCATGTCCGAGCTGGTCGCGTCGATGCCCGTCGTCGCATCCGACGGCACGATGCGCAGGCGCCTGCACGGCAGCGACGTCGCCGGACAGGCGCACATCAAGACCGGTACGCTCGCCGGCGTGCGCACGCTCGCCGGTTACGTGCTTGCGCGCGACGGGCGCCGCTTCGCCGTGGTCTTCCTCGTCAACCATCCGAACGCCGCCGCCGCGGAGGCGGCGCAGGACCAGTTGCTGCGCTGGGTCTACGAAGCCGGCCGCGCTGTCCCGCGCGAAGCCGGAGGCGGAAGGCGAGACGTGGATCGATCCGAGGCCCGATCGCAAATGCGCGAATAATTCGCTCCCGCGGCGCTCCTTTGTTGCTCCCGAGTTTCGCTATGGGATATCATCGGTCGGGTCGAGGCAGACACGTTTTCAACGCAACGATCAGGGAGCCCGATGAAAAACCTCACATGGCCGTGTATCGTGGCCGCGTTGCTCGCCGGTTCCAGCTCATTCTCTTACGCGCAGGACAGGAACGTGCTCGAGGGCGCCTACGTCGGCCTCGGCGCCGGTGCGACGCGCGCGCGATTCACGCAGGAAGACTTCGCGACCGGCGTGCCGGGCATCCAGGAGAGCAAGGACAGCAGCGACAAGGGCTACAAGCTGACCTTCGGCGCCAAGCTCAGCCGTTACTGGGCGCTCGAGCTGGGACGGACGAACTTCGGCAAGTTCTCGCACACCTACGACGGCACCGGAAGCGGCCTCGGCTCAGTGGTCGAGACCTATAAGTCTGCCGGGTGGTGGGGCAGCGTCCTCGCGGTCCTTCCCATCGGAAACAGCTTCTCGCTCTTCGGTCGCCTCGGCCAGATGAAGTCGGTCACGACGACGGAATCGATCAACGCGACCGGCACGATCACCGATACGGTGGCGGGCAGCGGCGTGCCCGTGAGCGGCACCAAGAGCAAGATCAGCACGATCCTCGGGGTCGGCATGCAGATCGACTTCCCCGGCCGGCTCGGCCTGCGCATCGAGGCCGAGGACTATGGCACGGTCGGCGATTCCGACAACACGGGCCGGGCCCGGATGCGGATGGCGACCGCAAGCCTGATGTACCGCTTCTGAGCGGCCCGCGCGCCACGCGCCAGGGCGACGCGGCGGCGCCTTCGCCTCAGAGTCCCAGGTCTTTCCACATCGCGTCGACGCGGCGCTTGACCGACTCGTCCATGGCGATCGGTCTGCCCCAGGCCCGCGCCGTCTCCGCGGGACCCTTGTTGGTCGCGTCGATACCCAGCTTCGAGCCCAGCCCGGCGGCGGGGCTCGCGAAATCCAGGTAATCGATCGGCGTGTTCTCGATGATCGTGGCGTCGCGCGCGGCGTCTACGCGCGTGGCGACCGCCCAGATCACCTGCTTCCAGTCGCGGACGTCGACGTCGTCGTCGACGACCACGATGAACTTCGTGTACATGAACTGCCGCAGAGCGCTCCAGACCCCGAACATGACGCGCTTCGCGTGCCCGGGGTACTGTTTCCTGATGCTCACGACCGCGAGCCGGTACGAGCAGGCCTCGGGAGGCAGATAGAAGTCGACGATCTCGGGAAACTGCTTCTGCAGGATCGGAACGAAGATCTCGTTCAGCGCGGCGCCCAGCACGGCCGGCTCGTCGGGCGGTCGACCGGTGTACGTCGAATGGTAGAGCGGGTCTCTGCGCGTGGTGATGCGCCGCACGGTGAAGACCGGGAACCGCTCGCGCTCGTTGTAGTAGCCGGTGTGGTCGCCGAAGGGCCCTTCCTCGGCCGTCTCGCCGGGACGGATCTCGCCCTCGAGCACGATCTCCGAGGCCGCCGGCACGTGGAGATCGCCGGCGAGACATTTCGCAGTCTCGGTCTTCGCGCCGCGCAGCAGTCCGGCGAACTCGTATTCCGAGAGCGTGTCCGGCACGGGAGTGACGGCGGCAAGGATGGTCGCCGGGTCCGCGCCCAGCGCGACGGCCACCGGAAACGGCTCGCCGGGATGCGCCGCGCAGTGGTCGGCGAAATCGAGCGCGCCGCCGCGGTGCGCGAGCCAGCGCATGATCAGCTTGTCGCGCGCGACGAGCTGCTGGCGGTAGACGCCGATGTTCTGCCGCGGCTTGTGCGGGCCACGCGTCACCGTCAGGCCCCAGGTGACGAGCGGACCGGCGTCGCCGGGCCAGCACGTTTGCAGCGGCAGGCGCGTCAGGTCGACGTCGGCGCCTTCGCGGACGATCTCCTGGCACGGCGGCGAACGCACCTCCTTCGGGGCCATGTGCATCACGTGCCGACCGATCGGCAGCCAGCGCTCGAGCGCATCGCGAACGCCTTTGGGCGGCTCGGGCTCCTTCAGGAACGCGAGCAGCGTTCCGATCTCCCGCAGCGAGGCCACCGGATCGGCCGAGGCGTCGGCGCCCATGGCGAGCGCCACGCGCCGCACGGTCCCGAACAGGTTCGCGACGACGGGAATCGAGTGCCCCGACGGGCGCTCGAAGACGAGCGCCGGGCCGCCCGCGCGCAGGACGCGGTCGCAGATCTCGGTCATCTCCAGGCGCGGGTCCACCTCGGCGCGCACGCGCTTCGCCTCGCCGAGCGCCTCGAGCCGCGCGAGAAACGCGCGCAGGTCGCGGTCGGCCACTAGACCACCGTGGCCGCGGCGCCGCCATCCATCGGGATATTGGCGCCGGTCACGTAGCTCGCGCGGTCCGAGGCCAGGAACACCGCCACCGCGGCGATCTCGTCCGGAGTCCCGTAGCGACCGAGCGGGATCGATTGCTCGCCGCGTCGCCGGGCCTCATCGGGCGAGATGCCGGCGGTCTTGCCCTCCGCCTCGAAGCGTCCGGTCACGCGCTCGGTCAGCGTGACACCCGGATTGATGGCGTTCACGCGCACGCCCTTCTTGCCGTAGGCGGCCGCCAGCCCCGCGGACAGCAGCATGAGCGCGGCGTTCGCCGCGCCCCCGGCGAGGTGCGCGGGGCTCGCGATCTTGCCTCCCTGCCCGACGATGTTGACGATCGCGCCGCGCCCGCGCGCCGCCATTCCGGGCAGAACCGCCTGCATCGCGTGCACGTAGGTGAAGTACTTCGCGTCCATCGCCTCGTGCCAGGCCTGCATGTCGAGCTCCTCGGGCGAATGCCGCCGCGCCGCGCCCGCCGAGTTCACCAGGACGTCGATCGGGCCGAAGCGGCGCTCGGTCTCGGCCACGGCCGCCATCGCGCCGCGCGGGTTGCCGAGATCGGCGGCGATCGACGTCGCGTCGTGTCCTGCCGCCCTGAGCTTCGCCTCTGCGGCCGCGAGATTGTCGCGACTGCGCGAAGCGATCGCGACGCGGGCGCCTTCCGCGGCGAACGCGCCGGCGCAGGCCAGGCCGATTCCCTTGCTACCACCGGTGACCAGCACGACGCGCCCCTTCAGACCGAGATCCACGGATAGAGTCCTTTCGTCGCGAAGTCGGCGAAGATGCCGGCGAAGACCGCCGCACCGACCCAGTTGTTCTGGTTGAAGGCCCGGAAACACGCGTCGCGATCGCGCGTGCGGACGAGACGGTAGTGGTAGAGCATGAGCGCCCCCGCCACGGCGAGTCCGCCGTAGTACAGCGGCCCCATGCGGTAATGCGCCCCGATGCCGGCCAGCACCAGCAGCGTGGCCGCGTAGCAGATCATTACCGCGGCCACGTCGAAGCGGCCGAAGGTGATCGCGGCCGTCTTGATGCCGATGCGCACGTCGTCGTCGCGATCGACCATCGCGTATTCGGTGTCGTAGGCGATCGCCCAGAAGATGTTCGCGAGGAGCAGCATCCATCCGACCGCCGGCACGATTCCCAGGACCGCCGCGTATCCCATGGGAATGCCGAAGCCGAACGCGACGCCCAGGTACGCTTGGGGCACCGCCAGAAAGCGCTTGGTGAGCGGATAGGTCGCGGCGAGGCCCAGCGCCACGAACGACAGGATGATCGCGAGACGATCGAGCGTCAGGACCAGCCCGAAAGCCACGAGCGAAAGCACTGCCGCCAGCGCGAGCGCCTCGCCGCGTCCCAGCGCGCCGGTCGCGAGCGGCCGCTCGCGCGTGCGCTTCACCTTGGCGTCGTATTGCCAGTCCGCGATGTCGTTCAGCACGCAGCCCGCCGAGCGCATCAGGAGCGTGCCGAGGATGAAGATCCAGACGATCCACGCGTCCGGACGCCCCGCCGAAGCGAACCACAGTGCCCACAGGGTCGGCCACAGCAGCAGCAGCGTGCCGATCGGCTTGTCGAGGCGCATCAGGCGCTCGTACAGCGAGATGCGGTCGGTAATAGCGCGCAAGCTCATGGCCGGGGAATTCTAGCGCGCCCGGCGCTCATGCCCGCAGGAACTCGACCCGGCCGCCGAGCCAGCGGTCGAGGTGGCGTTGCGCGGCCTCGGGATGCTCGTCGAGCAGGCGCTCGGCGGCGGCGCTCGCGAGCTCGAGCAGCTCGGCGTCGGCGACGATGTCGGCAAAGCGCAGCAGTGGAGCGCCGCTCTGGCGTGACCCCAGCACCTCGCCAGGCCCGCGCAGCGCGAGGTCCTCGCGCGCGATCGCGAAGCCGTCGGTATTCTCGTAGATGACGCGCAGCCGCTGGCGCGCGGCGTTTCCGGGAGGGTTCTGGAACAGCAGCACGCACACCGACTGCTCCGCGCCACGGCCGACGCGGCCCCGCAACTGGTGGAGCTGCGCGAGCCCGAAGCGCTCGGCGTGCTCGATGACCATGAGCGAGGCGTTCGGGACGTCGACGCCCACCTCGACGACGGTGGTCGCGACGAGGAGCTGGATCTCGCCCGACACGAACGCTGCCATCGTCTCGGCCTTTTCCGCGGGCTTGAGCTTTCCGTGGAGCAGCCCGACGCGCAGATCGGAGAGTTCGGCGCCGAGGACCGCGTGCGTTTCGAGGACGGTCTGCAGCTGCAGCTGCTCGGATTCCTCGATGAGCGGACATATCCAATACGCCTGGCGCCCCGAACGGCAGGCCGCGCGGATGCGCTGCACGACCTCGGCGCGGCGCGAGTCCGCGATCAGCTTCGTGATCACGGGCCGGCGGCCTGGGGGCAGCTCGTCGATCACCGAAACGTCGAGATCGGCATAGAAGCTCATCGCGAGCGTCCGCGGAATCGGCGTGGCGCTCATCATGAGGACGTGAGGCTCGGCGCCCTTCGCCCGCAGCGCGAGGCGCTGCTCGACGCCGAAGCGGTGTTGCTCGTCGACGATCGCGAGCCCGAGCGCGCGCAGCCGCGCCTTCTCCTGGATGAGCGCGTGCGTTCCGACGACGATCGGCGCTTCGCCGGACGCGGCCGCTGCGAGAGCCGCTTTTCTCTCCTTCGCCGACTGCGCGCCGCTCAGCCACGCGACCGGCAAGCCCAGCGGCACGAGCCATTCGGAGAACTTGCGGTAATGCTGCTCGGCGAGGATCTCGGTGGGCGCCATCACCGCCGCCTGCAGGCCGTGCTCGACGGCGCGCAGCGCGGCGAGCACGGCGACGACGGTCTTGCCGCTGCCGACATCGCCCTGGAGCAGCCGGTGCATCGGATGCGGCTGGGCGAGGTCGCGCTCGATCTCGCTCCAGGCGCGGCCTTGAGCGCCGGTCAGGCGAAACGGCAGCCGCTCGATCAGCGCCGCGGTGTGCGTGCGTTTCGGGGCGAGCGCCCGGGCGGCCCGCGCCTTACGCTCTCGGTAGTGCTTGCGCATCGACAACTGCTGCGCGAGCAGCTCGTCGAACTTGACGCGCCGCCACGCTGGCTCGGCGCGCGCGAGCAGGTCGTGGCTGTCCGCGCCCGGGAGCGGGTGATGGAGCGCGTCGATGGCTTCGCGGAAGCCGCACAGTCCGACGCGCGCAAGCAGCGCTTCGGGCAACGTGTCGTCGAGCTGCGCGCGCGCGAGCGCGGTCTCGATGGCGCGCCGGAGCTCGAGCTGCGACAGCCCCGCCGTCGTCGGATAGACAGGAGTGAGCGCCGCCGGCAGCGGCGACTCGCCGCGCAGGACGCGGAAGCGCGGATGGATCATCTCGCCGCCGAAGAAGCCCGAGCGCAGCTCGCCGAACGCGCGCACCCTGACCCCGGGCGCCAGCGCCTTCACCTGGCTCGCCCAGAACCTGAAGAACCTGAACACCACCTCGCCCGACTCGTCCGCGACGCGGCAGACGAGCTGGCGCTTCGGACGGTAGGCGATATCGGTGGAGCGCACCACGCCCTCGACCTGGACCGCCGCGCCCGCCGGCGCACCGGCGATGGGCGTGATGCGCGTCTCGTCCTCGTAGCGCAGCGGCAGATGCAGAACGAGATCAAATTCGCGGCGGATGCCGAGCCGCTCGAGCCGCTTCGCGGCGGAGGACGCTTCGCGCGAAGTCGGACGGACGTGGGCGTCGGCGGCGTTGCGGGCGCTCTTCGACAATGGGCAGCTTATCAATGCGGGCCGCGCCGACAGCGACCCGGGAACCGCGGACTTATAATCGCTCCGGAGCGGGCGGTCCGGCCCCATCTTAAATGACATCCCCAGTCATCGCCAATCTGCAGAAGCTGATCGGGACGCCGCGCGACGGAGCGCTCCTGCGCTATTCGCTCGGCAACGAATACCTGAAGGCCGGCGACGCCGACAACGCCGAAGCGCAGCTGCGCGAAGCGGTGAACCGCGACCCCGGGTATTCCGCGGCGTGGAAACTGCTCGGCAAGGCGCTCGCCGACTCCGGACGCCTCGCCGACGCGCTCGCTGCCTACCGCGAGGGCATCGCCGTCGCCGAGCGCAAAGGCGACAAGCAGGCCGCGAAGGAGATGACCGTGTTCTCGCGCCGGATCGAAAGGCAGCTCGACGCCGGGCGACACCGCTGACATGCCGCTCGCCGCCCTCAGGCGCAAGCTCTTCGGCAAGCCGCTCGATCCGCTCGATACCCGGACCCGGCACAACATCGCGCTCGTCGCGTTCTTTGCCTGGGTCGGGCTGGGCGCGGACGGGATCTCGTCTTCCTGCTACGGCCCCGAGGAGGCGTTCCGGGCGCTCGGCAGCCACACGCATCTAGGCCTGTACCTCGCGCTCGCGGTCGCGGTCACGGTGTTCATCATCGCGCTCGCGTACAACCAGGTGATCGAGCTGTTCCCGACCGGCGGCGGCGGCTATCGCGTCTCGACCCGGCTGCTCGGTCCCTACGCCGGGCTGGTCTCGGGCGCGGCGCTCATCCTCGACTACGTGCTGACCATCGCCATCTCGATCGCGAGCGGCGTCGATGCGCTGTTTTCGCTGCTGCCGCTCAGCTTCCAGCCGTACAAGCTGATCACCGAGGGGACGCTGATCCTGGTGCTGACCGGCCTGAACCTGCGCGGCATGCGCGAAGCGATCACGGTCCTGCTGCCCGTATTCGTGGGCTTCATCGTGACCCACGCCTTCCTCATCGTCTACGGCGTCCTCACCCACGCGCCCGAGCTGCCCACACTGGTGCCCGAGACCCTCTCGGAGACGCACGACCTCGCGTCGCAGCTCGGATGGACCGGCGTCGCGGCACTGCTGCTTCTCGCGTACTCGCAGGGGGGCGGTACCTACACCGGCCTCGAGGCGGTATCCAACAACGTGAACGTGCTCGCCGAGCCGCGCGTGCATACCGGCAAGGTGACGATGCTGTACATGGCGATATCGCTCGCGTTCACCGCGGGCGGCATCGTTTTGCTGTACCTGCTGTGGGACGCGAAGCCGGTCGAAGGGCAGACGCTCAACGCGGTGGCCTTCGGCTCGATCATCCAGAGCTTCGGCTGGTCGAGCCCCTGGATGAACCAGGCCGGCCTCATCGTCGTGCTCGCGCTCGAGGCCGGGCTGCTCTTCGTCGCCGCGAACACGGGCTTCCTCGGCGGTCCCGCGGTGCTCGCCAACATGTCGTTCGACTCGTGGGTCCCGCACAAATTCCGGTACCTGTCGGCGCGCCTGGTGACCGAGAACGGCATCCTGGTGATGGGTGTCGCAGCGCTCGGCATCCTGCTCTGGACCGGCGGCAGCGTGTCCACGCTGGTCGTGCTCTACAGCATCAGCGTGTTCCTCACGTTCGCCACTTCGCTCTTCGGCCTGTGCGTGTACTGGGGATGGCACCGGCGCGAACGCCACTGGCTACGGCGCTTGTTGCTGTCCGCCGCGGGATTCGTGGTCTGCGCCGGTATCCTGCTCATGCTGATGGCGCAGAAATTCCTCGAGGGTGGCTGGCTGACGGCCCTGATCATCGGCGCGATCGTCGGGGTCTGCATCGCCATCCGCATGCACTACAACTGGACCCGGCAGCAGATCCGCAAGCTCGACGCGCAGTACGCCGATCTCCCGTTCGGCAGCGTGGCCACGGCGCCCAAGCCCGATCCGGGCCAGCCGACCGCGGTGTTCCTGGTCGGCTCCTCGCGCGGCGGCGGCATGCATGCCCTGCTCTGGGTGCAGCGCATGTTCCCGAACCATTTCCGGAACTTCATCTTCGTCAACGCGCGCGCGGTCGACTCGCAGAGCTTCGGCGGACGCCAGCAGATGGACGCGATGGAAGTGGAGGCGAAGTCGGCACTCAGCTATTTCGTCAACTACTGCAACAGCAAGGGCTGGGCGGCGAAATCCTATCTTTCGTTCGGGACCGATCCGATCGACGAGTTCACGCGGCTCGCGCAGCGCGTGCACGCCGAGTTCCCGAACAGCATCTTCTTCACGAGCAAGCTGGTCTTCGACAACGAGAACTGGTTCGTGCGCCTGCTGCACAACCAGGCGGCGACGGTGCTGCAGCGCCGATTCCATCTGCGCGGCATGCAGATGGTGATCCTGCCGATGAAGCTGTCGGTCTAGCGGGCTACGCGGGCCGCGGCGGGTCGAGCTCGCTCGCGAAGAAGGCGACGATACCGGTCGCGAAGTGGCGCTTGGCGATGTAGCCGTCGGCGCCCGCGGCGCGCGCGGCGGCGCGGAAATCGTCCGACTCGTTGAGCGAGACCACCACGACGCGCACGTCGGGCTCGATGGCCTTGATGTGCCGCACCGCCGCCAGTCCGCCCGTGCCCGGCATGTTGATGTCCATGATGATCAGGTCGGGCCTGTCACTCAGGACCGCCTTCACGGCGTCGGTCCCGTTGCCCGCGGTGGTGACGGCGACGGCCGCTTCCAGCTCCGAGAGAAAGCGGCTCGCGGCGCGTATGAAATACGGGCTGTCGTCGACGAGAAGTACCTTCATCGGTCTCCGGTCGGGCGCGGATTCGACCGCCTCCGCGACGCTGGTTTTGCCTGCAGTTTCAGTGCGTTCCATTGACGGCGTCAGGGTATCTCGTACGCCATGGACGACCAATCGGGCGCCTCCCGAAAACCGGGTTCGAAATACCCTAGGGGTGCCGAACGGCAGACCCGGCGCGTTACTTTTCCGCGCTGATGAGCCCGATGCGGATGGCGTAGCGCACGAGACCGGCGACGTCGCGGATCTCCAGGCGCTCCATGAGCTGCGTGCGATGGGTCTCCACGGTCTTGACGCTGACGCCCATGCGATAGGCGATCTCCTTGGTCGAGAGCCCCTCGGCGATCATCTGCAGCACCTCGCGCTGACGCGGCGTCAGCTGCTCGGCCGGGTGCTTGTCGCCGCCCGGCCGCAGCATGTAGCTTTCCACCACCTGCTTGGAGACGGCCGGGCTCAGATACACCTCTCCGCGCATCACCGCCTGCAGCGCGATGCCGAGCTCGGCGGTGGCGGCGTCCTTCATGAGGTAGCCCGAGGCGCCGGCGCGGATCGCTTGCTGCACGTAATCACCGGTCCCGTGCATCGAGAGGATGACGACGCGCGTGCCGGGAAAATCGCGCTTGATCTGGATGGTGGTCTCCAGGCCGTTCAGGTCCTTCATGGCGATGTCCATCAGCACGACATCGGGCTGCTGCGCCTTCAGCTGCGCGAGCGCCTCGCGGCCGTCGCTCGCCTCGCCGACGACCGTGAATCCCTCCATGCCGTCGAGGAGCGAGCGAATGCCCGCCCGCACCAGCGTGTGATCGTCAACGAGCAGTACTCGAACCGGCATTGTCGTTCCTCCGGGCCCTGCGCGCGCGCGGGGGCGCGAAACGAAGCGGGAATTCGGCGACGATGGTCGTGCCTTCGCCGGGTCGCGAGCTGACGTTCAATCTGCCGCCCGCGAGCCCGACGCGCTCCTGCATACCGAGCAATCCGAGGCTGCCGCGCGCGATCGCCTCGCGCGTCGCCTCCGCCACGTCGAAGCCGCGGCCGTCGTCGCGCACGCTCACGCGCAGCCGGTCGCCCTTGCGCCGCGCCTCGATCCAGGCGTTGCTGGCCTGCGCGTGGCGCGCGACGTTCGTCATCGCCTCCTGCACGAAGCGGAAGCACGCGGTCTCGAGCGCGGGCTCGAGGCGCTCGCTGAGCTCGTCGGCCTCGAACTCGGTGTGCAGGCCCGACGCGGCCGCCTGTCTCCCGATCTGCCAGCGCAAGGCCGCGATCAGCCCGAGATCGTCGAGCTGCGAAGGCCTCAGGTTCAGCGAGAGGTTGCGCACCTGGTCGAGGGCCTGATCGGTGATGAGCACGCATTCCTCGAGCGGCGGCCTCGCCTCGGGCGCGCAGCGGCGCATGGCCGATTGCAGATGCAGCTTCACCGCCGTGAGCGCCTGTCCGATCTCGTCGTGGAGCTCGCGCGCGATGTGCCGCCGCTCGCTCTCCTGCACCTCCAGCATGCGGCTCGACAGCGACTGCAGTCTCAGGTTTGCCTCCTGCAGCGCGCCGCGGTAGCGATCCTCGGATTCACGCAGCGCCGACTCCGCGGATCTGCGGTCGCGGCGCTCTGTGGCCTCCCGAAGCTCGCGCTCGACCGCCGGCGCGAGGCGCGCGAGGCGGTCCTTGATCAGGTAGTCGTTGGCGCCGGCCTTCACCGCGTCCACGGCGACGTCTTCCCCGATAGTGCCGGAAACGACGATGAAGGGCACGTCGCGACCGCTCCCGCGCACCATCTTCAGCGCCTCGAGGCCGGTGAACGACGGCATGCTGTAGTCGGCGATGACGAAGTCCCATTCGCGCCGCGACAGCGCATCCTGCAGGGCCTGCGCGCTGTAGACCCGTTCCGAGAGCAGCTCGTATCCGGCGCGCTTGAGCTCGGCGAGCACCAGCGCGGCATCGTCCTCGGAATCCTCGACCAGCAGGACCCTCAGCTTTCCCGCCATTCAGGCCTCGTGTCGCGAGCCGCCCCCGGGCGACAACACCGTGCCCGTGCAAGAAGCAGGAGCGGGATGGTCCATGCCGCGGAGGTTCCGCGGCGCAGTCGAGGGAAAGAGCTGGTGGAGTTGAGGAGGATCGAACTCCCGACCTTCGCATTGCGAACGCGACGCTCTCCCAGCTGAGCTACAACCCCACGCGGGCTGAATTCTAACCTCAAAGCCCCCTCCAGACAACGTCGCCGGGCCCTAGTTTGGGGCGCTTCGGTTTGATTTGCAATTGGAATTCGGGCTCAGCGACCCGCCGCTCGCGTGAGTCGATCGAGCACGGCCTCCCACCCGGGTCCCTCGGGCGGCCGCTCGACGAGAATCGTCGCCGCGGCCGCCTCGTCCAGCCGTCGAAGGAGCGCGTACAGGTCGTGCGCGTAGCGCTGCGGGTCGGACGAGGCGCGCGTCCACATCGTCGCGGCCGTGCTCGCGGGCGCCTCCTCGAACGCGAGCACCGCCGATCCGCGCGTCACCGCGGGCTCGAGCTCGCTGCGGCTCACGAGGCGCAGCGGATGACGCGGCGCGTAGTGGACTTCAAGCGCGCCGGGCGCGCGCGGGGCGGCGGCGTCGCGCGGCCGTGGATCGTGGCCGATCGCCGCCGCGATATCGGCCGCGCCGATGCGTCCGGGCCGCAGCAGCACCGGAGCGCCGCGCGACAAATCGACGATTGTCGATTCGATGCCGACCTCGCAGGGGCCGCCGTCGAGGACGAGGTCGACGTCCGATCCGAGGTCGCGGCGCACGTGATCCGCGGTCGTCGGGCTCAGCTTGCCGAACCGGTTGGCCGACGGCGCGGCGATCCCGCCGCCGAAGGCGCGCAGCAGCTCGAGCGCGAGAGGATGCCCGGGCACGCGCAGGCCGACCGTGTCCTGGCCGCCCGTCACGCGGTCGCTCACCGTCGCCGCGCGCTTGAGCACGAGCGTGAGCGGTCCCGGCCAGAAGCGCTCGGCGAGCTTGCGCGCGTCCGCCGACACGTCCCGCGCCCAGCGACTGAGCAGCGACGCGTCGCCGATGTGCACGATCAGCGGGTGATCCGCGGGCCGGCCCTTCACGCGGTAAATGCGTGCGACGGCGGCGTCATTGGAGGCATCGCCGCCCAACCCGTACACCGTCTCGGTCGGGAACGCGACCAGCCCGCCGCGCCCGAGGATCTCGACGGCGCGCGCTACGGGCTCCGACGCCAAAGGGCTTCGCGCCTCGCGCTCAGGCCGGCAGCCGCGCGTTCTTCACGGCGTCGGCCTGCGCGCGGCGGAAATCCTGCAGGCGCTTCGCAAGCTTCTCGTCGGCGAGCGCGAGCATCGCGACTGCGAACAGGCCGGCGTTCGCGGCGCCCGCATCGCCGATGGCGAAGGTCGCGACCGGGATACCCTTCGGCATCTGCACGATCGAGAGCAGCGAGTCGAGTCCCTGCAGGTGCTTGGATGGCATGGGAACGCCGAGCACCGGCAGCGTGGTCTTCGCCGCCACCACGCCGGCGAGGTGCGCCGCGCCGCCCGCGCCCGCGATGAAGCACTTCGCGCCTTTCGCGGTGAGATCGTCGAGCCATTGCTCGAGCGCCTCGGGCGTCCGGTGCGCGGAAAGCACGCGCGCCTCGTACGGCACCGAGAAGTCGGCGAGCTGCTTCGCGGCCTGTTGCATTACTTCCCAGTCGCTCGTGCTGCCCATGACGATGCCGACGAGCGGCGTGCTGCTGGCCATCGTTTCATCCTCCCAGTTTCTGTCCGGTCAATCGGTACAGGGCCTCGCGGTACTTCTCGGAAGTCCTGGCGAGCACGTCGGGCGGCAGACGGGGCGCCGGCGGCTTCTTGTTCCAGTCGAGCGTCTCGAGATAATCGCGCACGTACTGCTTGTCGTACGACGGCGGGCTCGAGCCCGGCCGGTACTGATCGGCCGGCCAGAAGCGCGAGGAATCGGCGGTGAGGGCCTCATCGATCAGCACCAGGCGCCCCGCGTCGTCCAGCCCGAACTCGAACTTGGTATCGGCGATGATGATGCCGCGCTCGCGCGCGTAATCGGCCGCCTCGCGGTAGAGGCGGATCGACACATCGCGCACCTGCTTCGCGAGGTCGCGCCCGATGGTCTTCTCCACCTGCTCGAAGGAGATGTTCTCATCGTGCGCGCCGATTTCGGCCTTGGTCGCCGGCGTAAAGATGACCTCCGGCAGCTTGTCGGCCTGCTTCAGGCCCTTCGGCAGCGGAATCCCGCACACGCCGCCGGTCGCCTGGTAGTCCTTCCAGCCGGACCCGATGAGATAGCCGCGCACCACCGCCTCGATCGGCAGCGGCTTGAGCTTGCGCACGACCACGGAGCGCCCGCGAACCTGCACCGCCTCGCGCTCACCTTTCACGACCGACTCCGGCGACGCGCCGTTCAGGTGGTTGGGAATGATGTGCGCGAGCTTGGCGAACCAGAAGTTGGACATGGCGTTCAGGACGCGGCCCTTGTCGGGGATCGGATCCTGGAGGACGACGTCGAAGGCCGACAGCCGGTCGGTCGTGACGATCAGCAGGCGGTCGCTTCCGACCGCGTACATGTCGCGGACCTTGCCGCGCCCGAGCAGCGGCAGGCTCTGCAGACCCGATTCGTACAGCGGGGCTGAGGCGCTCATCAGGCCGCCTGCTTCTCGAGCTCGGGCCGGTACTTGCCCTGCGCCGCGAGGCTGTTCATGCGCGCGCGATGATAGAACGCGCGCTGCGCCGCGGCGACGTTGCCTGCCTTACCGCACCAGGTCTTGAGCGCGGGGTTCTGCAGCGCGCGGCTGTACGAGAAGGTGAGCGGCCACGGCAGGTTCGGCATCTGCGCCATGGCGTTGAGATGCGCCGTCGCGGCCTCGTCGCTCTGCCCCCCCGAGAGGAACACCACGCCCGGTAGCGCCGCCGGCACGGTGCGCTTCAGGCATCTGACCGTCAGCTCGGCGACCTCGTCGACGCTCGCCTGGCGGCCGCCGTCCTTTCCGGGGACCACCATCGACGCCTTGAGCACCGTGTGCTCGAGCGACACGTTGTGCGCGCGCAGCGCCGCGAACAGCGCCGCGAGCGTCGCCTCCGTGGCCTCGAAGCAGCGCTCGATCGTATGGTTGCCATCGAGCAGCACTTCGGGCTCGACGATCGGGACGATCGATTGCTCCTGGCACAGCGCGGAGTAGCGCGCGAGCGCGTGCGCGTTCGCGTACAGGCAGGCGTGGGTCGGGATGCCGGGACCGATGTTGATCACCGCGCGCCACTTGGCGAAGCGCGCGCCGAGCTTGAAGTACTCCTCGAGCCGGCCGCGCAGCCCGTCGAGGCCCTCGGTCACGACCTCGCCCGGCGCGAGCGCCAGGTTGTGCGTGCCCTTGTCGACCTTGATGCCGGGGATGACGCCCTTCTTCTGCAGGTATTGGGGGAACGGGTCGTTCCCCGAAACCGTGCTTTGGCGCAGCGTCTCGTCGAACAGGATCACGCCGCTCACGTAATCCTCGATGCCCTTGGTGGTGAACAGCAGATCGCGGTAAGCGCGCCGGTTCGACTCGGTGCTCTCGACACCGACCGACTTGAAGCGCTTCTCGCAGGTGCCGCTCGATTCGTCGGCGGCGAGCAGCCCTTTGCCCTTGGCGACCATGGCTGCGGCGGTCTTGGAAAGAAGATTGGTGTCCATGCAACGTTCCTCTACTGAGTTTCGGGCTCGTTCTGAATAGACGCGGAGAGGCCGCGATTTTACCCGGGCGGCGGTGCGGCTGCCACGCCGCACCGGGCCTTTCCGGGGACCTTGGACCGTCAACTGGCGATTTGGTGCCGTTCCCGGCAACGCATCAGCACTTCGTCGGGATCGCGTTTCCACCAGTTGCGCGCCGAGAAGATCTCGACCTCGTGGAACCCCCGGTATCCGGCCTCGCTCATCCACGAGCGCACCAGCGGCAGGTCGATGACGCCGTCGCCCATCATGCCGCGATCCAGCAGCAGGTCGGTGGTCGGCACCAGCCAGTCGCAAATGTGGTACGCGAGCAGCCGCCTGTCGCCCGCGCGCTCGATCTGTGCCTTCAGGTCGGGGTCCCACCAGACGTGGTAGACGTCCACGACTACGCCGAGATCACCCCGGCTCGAACCCGAGCCGAACTGGTCGCACAGATCGAGGGCCTGCGCGAGCGTGTTGACGCAGCCGCGGTCCGCGCAGTACATCGGGTGCATGGGCTCGATCGCGAGCGGCACGCCGGCCGAGCGCGCATGGTCGAGGATCTCGCCGATGCCGTCGCGCACCATCTCGCGCGCCCCCGCGAGGTCCCTGGAGCCCGCCGGCAGCCCGCCGACGACCAGCACGAGGCACGCCGCCTCGAGGACCGCCGCGTCGTCGATCGCGCGCAGGTTGTCGTCGATCGCCGCGCGCCGGCCCTTGCGGTCGGCGGCGGGGAACATCCCGCCGCGGCACAGGCCGGTGACGCGCAGGCCGTGGTCTCGGATCACCTTCGCGGCTTCCTTGGCGCCGAGCTGCGCGAGCTGGTCGCGCCAGGGCGAGATGCCCGGAATGCGGTGGCGCGCGCAACCCGCGATGATCTCGCGCAGGCTCCACTTCTCGCGCACGGTCGCGGTGTTGAGCGAGAGCAGCCCCGCGTCGGGCGGGCCCGGACGGGTCATCGCGCGTCGAGCCCGTGCACGGCGAGCAGCCGCTTCATGCGCGCCACCGCGAGCTCCGGATCGCGCAGCAGCCCCGCGGCGTCGGCGAGCCGGAATGTCTCGGCGAGATGAGCGATCGATCGCGCCGATTGCTGCCCGCCGACCATGACGAAGTGGTCCTGGTGGCCGTTCAACCAGGCGAGGAACACGATGCCCGTCTTGTAGAAGCGCGTCGGCGCCGAGAATACGTGCCGGGACAGCGGCAGCGTCGGGGCGAGCAGGCTGCGGAAACCCTCGCGGTCTCCGGCGGCGAGCCAGGCGAGCGCGGCCGACGCGGCGGGCGCGATCGCGTCGAGGATGCCGAGCAGCGCGTCGGAATGGCCCTCGGCGTCGCCCTCGATCAGCTCGGGGTAGTTGAAGTCGTCGCCGGTGTACATGCGCACGCCCGCCGGCAGCCGGCGGCGCATCGCGATTTCCTTGTCCTTGTCGAGCAGCGAGATCTTGATGCCGTCGACCTTGGCAGCGTTGGCGCTCACAACGGCGAGCGCCGTCTCCATGGCGGCCGCCGGGTCGCGGCTGCCCCAGTAGCCGGCGAGCGCCGGGTCGAACATGTCGCCCAGCCAGTGGATGATCACCGGCTCGCGCACCTGCGACAGCACCCGCGCATAGACCTCGAGGTAGTCGTCCGCGCCGCGCGCGCAGGCCGCGAGCGCGCGGCTCGCCATGAGCACGATGCGCCCGCCGAGCGCCTCGATCGCGCCGCACTGCTCCTCGTACGCCGCCAGCACGTCGGCGGGCTTTACGGCGGCCGCGGGGGTGAGCTGGTCGGTGCCGGCGCCGCTGAAGAGCACAGCGCCTTCGACGTCGCGCGACGCGTCGATCGAGCGGCGGACGAGCTCGAGCGAGGCGCTCCAGTCCATGCCCATGCCGCGCTGCGCGGTGTCCATGGCCTCGGCGACGCCCAGACCCAGCGACCAGAGGTAGCGCCGGTAGGCGAGCGTCGCGTCCCAGTCGACTGCGGCCTCGAGCCAGGGGTCGCGCGCCGAGCACGGATCGCCGACGACGTGCGCCGCCGCGAGCGCGATGCGGTCGAACTTCGGCTTCCCGAGCATCGCGAAGTCGCGCGGCCCGCGCAGGCGGTACTCTTCGAGACGGCGGCCGCCGGCGGGCAACCTGATCTTCAGCTTCGGCTTCTCGGGCGCGTTCACGGCGCGGGTCAGATCTTCAGCTTCGGCACGTCGATCCAGCGCCGGTACTTCCAGCTCCGCAGTGCGCAGTCGACGAGCTGCAGGCCCTTCGCTCCCTCGACGAGATTCCAGCGGAACGGAGCACCCTCGCATACGTGTCGGATGAAGAGCTCCCATTCGGCCTTGAACGCGTTCTCGTAGACGCCGTCGTCCGGGACCTCCTGCCAGTCGGCGAGGAAATCGTGGGCCTGGCGCACGTCCGGGTTCCACACCGGCCGCGGCGTGGCGTTCAGGGACTGCGCGAAGCAGCGCGTCAGGCCGGCCACGGCCGAGCCGTGCGTGCCGTCGACCTGGAACACCGCCAGATCGTCGCGCCGCACGCGCGCCGCCCAGGAGCTGTTGACGTGCGCGATCACGCCGCCTCGCAGCTCGAACGTGGCGTATGCGGCGTCGTCCGCGGTCACCCGGTACTTGCGGCCCGTCTCGTCCCAGCGCGCCGGGATGTGCGTCGCGCCGAGGCAGGACACGCGCCGCACCTCGCCGAACAGATTGTCGAGGACGTAGCGCCAGTGGCACAGCATGTCGAGGATGATCCCGCCCCCGTCCGGCTTGCGGTAGTTCCACGACGGCCGCTGCGCTGGTTGCTCGCGCCGGTCGCCCTCGAATACCCAATAGCCGAATTCTCCCCGCACCGAGAGCATGCGGCCGAAGAAGCCCGAGTCGCGCAGCTTCTGCAGCTTCAGAAGGCCCGGCAGCCAGAGCTTGTCCTGGACGACGCCGTGCCTGACGCGTGCCTTGCGCGCGGCGCGCGCGACGCCGAGCGCCTGCGCGAGCGTGGTCGCGATCGGCTTTTCGCAGTAGACGTGCTTCCCCCGGGCGATCGCGCGCCGCAGCAGCGCCGGGCGCAGCTGCGTCGATGCGGCATCGAAGAAGACGGCGTCGCCCTCGTTCGCCAGCGCGACCTCGATATCGGTGGTCCAGCGCTCGATCCCGTGCCGGGATGCGAGCGCCTGGAGCTTGGCGGCGTTGCGGCCGACCAGCACCGGATCGGGCATGACGCGCGTGCCGTCGGACAGGCGCACGCCGCCCTGCTTGCGGATCGCGACGATCGAGCGCTCCAGGTGCTGGTTCGTGCCCATGCGCCCGGTCACGCCGTGCATGATGATGCCGAGCCTCTTCTCTCCCATGTTCGTTCTCTTCCTGGAAGGAACTCGGGGGCCGGCCCTACCCGCGGCGGTGCTCTCCGACGCGGACGATCTTCATGGTGTTGGTGCCGCCCGCCTTGCCGATCGGCTCGCCGATGGTGAGGACGATGAGGTCGCCCGCCTGCACGACGTCGTTCTTCACGAGTACGTTCTCCGCCTCGGCGAGCAGCTCTTCGCGGTCGTGTCCGACGTACTTGACCATGAGCGGATAGACGTCACGGAACAGCGCGCAGCGGTAGCGCGTGCTCGTCTGCGAGGTCAGCGCGAAGATGGGCACGCCGCAGTTGAGGCGCGACATCCACAGCGCGGTCGATCCCGACTCGGTGAGCGCCGCGATCGCCTTGACCTTGAGATGGTAGGCCGTGAACAGCGCCGCCATCGCGATCGACTGGTCGACGCGCGTGAACGTGCGGTCGAGGAAGTCGCGATCGAGCGTCACCGGCTGCGACTGCTCGGCGACGCTGCAGATGCGCGCCATGTTGGTGATCGTCTCGACCGGGTACTTGCCGCTCGCGGTTTCCGCGGAGGTCATGACCGCGTCGGTGCCGTCGAGCACGGCGTTCGCGACGTCGGACACTTCGGCGCGAGTCGGCACCGGGCTGTTGATCATCGACTCCATCATCTGCGTCGCGGTGATGGTGATCTTGTTCTGCTCGCGCGCCATGCGGATCATGCGCTTCTGCAGCGCGGGGACCGAGGCATCACCCACTTCCACGGCGAGGTCGCCGCGCGCGACCATGATGCCCTCGCAGGCCGACATGATGTCCTCGAGCGCGCGCGGCTCGACCGCCTCGGCGCGCTCGATCTTGGCGATCAGGAACGCGTCGCCGCCGGCCGCACGCATGAGCTGGCGCGCCATGTACATGTCCGCGCTGGATTTGGGGAACGAGACGGCCAGGTAATCGACGCGGATCTTCGCGGCGGTGCGGATGTCCTCCATGTCCTTGGCGGCGAGCGCCGGCGCGGTGAGGCCGCCGCCGAGGCGGTTGATGCCCTTGTTGTTCGAGAGCACGCCGCCGTGCTCGACGCGCGCGTGGATCTCGTTGCCGAGCACCTTGTCCACCTCGAACACGATGCGCCCGTCGTCGAGCAGCAGCATGTCGCCCGGGTGCACATCGCGGGGCAGCTCCTTGTAGTCGAGCCCGACCCGGCGATCGTCGCCCAGCTCGCAATCGGCGTCCAGGATGAAGCTGTCGCCGGGCTTGAGCGTGATCGGCCCGTCCTTGAACTTGCCGATGCGGATCTTGGGGCCCTGCAGGTCGGCCATGATGCCCACGGTCCGCCCGGTCTTGCGCGACGCCTCGCGCACCATCTCGGCGCGCCGGACGTGGTCTTCGGCGGTGCCGTGAGAAAAGTTGAGGCGGACGACGTCCACACCAGCCAAAAACATGCGCTCCAGGGTGGCGGCGTCGCTCGACGCCGGGCCGAGCGTCGCGACGATCTTGGTGCTCCTCTGCATCGGGTCTCCGAAAAACGAGGACGGCGCCGCGGCGGACGCCGGGCGGTGAAGCGGTCTACTTTACCAGAGGGGCGGCGAGAGAATTTGGAGGCCGCAAAGGGTACGAAGTCCGGATTTTGTCAGCACGGCCCCGGCTGGGCTATAGTTCGGCGTTCGGTGCCCGCGGCTCAAGCCCACCAAGACGGGGAGAAGACCTGTGCTCGCCACCCAGATTCGGCAAAAAGACGGCATCTTCTATTTCGGCAGCTTTCGCGCGCCCGAGCTGCTGCAAAGGGTGCGCTTCATCAGCCGTTTCTACGGCGAGGGCGAAGAGATCGCCCCGGCGCGCATCTCCCACGACGACGAGATCGCCCAGTTCATCTCCAAGATCGAGCGCACCGACAAGGCGTTCCAGCGCACGCTCTCGCGCGCGAAAGTGAAGCAGCTGAAGAACTTCTACGAGACGGCGGTGACCCAGCCTCCCATACCCGGGACCGTCCTGTTGTTCACCCCGGAGAAGCTGCGCTTCACTCCGGCCGGCAGCGGCGAGAGCGTCGGGACCCTCTCGGAGCCGCAGCAGAAGTTCCTGATCATCGACGGACAGCACCGCCTCGCGGCGCTGCGTTTCTACATGGAAGAACGTCCCGACGATGCCAAGACCATCAACGTCCCGTGCGTGATCTTCGACGGCCGCAGCGAGGACTTCGCGACCGAGATGTTCGTCATCATCAACTCGACGCCGACCCGCATCAACAAGAGCCACCTGGTCGACCTGTACGAGCGCGTGTCGTGGGCGGCGCCCGACCGCAAGTTCGCGGCGCGCATGGTGAGCGGCCTCTACAGCGAAGGCGACAGCCCGCTGCGCTACCGCATCAACCGCCTCGGCGGCCGCAGCCAGCAGGACAAGTGGATCCTCCAGGCGGAACTGTTCAACGAGCTGCACCGCTGGGTCAGCCGCGACTGGCGCAAGATCCAGGTCGCCGGGGGCAGCGCCAAGGAGGCCGGCCGCTATTACGCGATCGTGCGCGACTTCCTGAAGGCCTCCGAAAAGGTCTGGGGCGAGGCCTGGGGCAATCCCAACTACATGGTGACCCGGCCGGTCACCCTGAAGGCCCTGATCCGGGTGTGCGCGGACCTCGCGCGCGAGAACGCCGATCCGGCCGAAGGCCGGATCAAGCGCTGGGAGGAACGGCTCAGCCCCTGGTCGGAGCAGTTGCGGGCATTCAAGGTCGAGGGTTTCTACGAGCGGTTCGCCGCCAAGGGGGAGGTGGAGCGCGTGAGCCGCGTCCACCGCGACCTCGCCAAGCTGGCCGGCATCGAGGTACGCACGGCCAAGGCCTAGGCCGGGCGCGCGCGGCGCTAGCGCGCCGGCGCCTTTGCCGCGCGCTGCTCCAGGATTTCGATGGCGGGCAGCTTCTTGCCCTCGAGGAACTCGAGGAAGGCCCCGCCGCCCGTCGACACGTAGGAGATCTTGTCGCCGACGCCGTATTTGGCGATGGCGGCGAGCGTCTCGCCTCCGCCCGCCAGGGAGAACGCCTCGGACCCGGCGATCGCCTGCGCGAGCGCCTTGGTCCCCTGGCCGAACTGGTCGAACTCGAACACGCCCACCGGCCCGTTCCATACGATCGTGCCCGCCCGCGAAAGCACGCGCGCGAATTCGGCGGCGGATTTCGGGCCGATGTCGAGGATCATGTCGTCGTCGGCCACCTCGCCGAGCGCCTTGACCTCGGCGTGAGCCCCGCCCGCGAACTCCTTGGCGCAGACGACGTCCACGGGGAGCGGGACTTCGCCGCCTTTCTTTCGCATCAGCTCCGTGATCTTGCGCGCCTCGGGCACGAGGTCGGGCTCCGCCAGCGACTTGCCGATCTCGCGCCCGGACGCGAGCAGGAAGGTGTTCGCGATCCCCCCGCCGGGGATCAGGGAGTCGACCTTGTCCGCGAGCGACGCGAGGATGCTGAGCTTGGTCGAGACCTTCGAGCCCGCCACGATGGCGACCAGCGGTCGCGCCGGGCGCTCGAGCGCCTTCGAGAGCGCGTCGATCTCGGCGGCCATCAACGGACCGGCGCAGGCGACCGGCGCGTACTTCGCGATGCCATGCGTGGTCGCCTCGGCGCGGTGCGCGGTGCCAAAGGCGTCGTTCACGTAGACGTCGCAAAGCGAGGCCATCTTCTTCGCGAGGGCGTCGTCGTCCTTCTTCTCGCCCTTGTTGAAGCGGCAGTTCTCGAGCAGCACCGCCTTGCCCGGCTCCACGTCGACGCCGCCCAGCCAGTCGCGCTTGAGCGGGACTTCCATCCCGAGGAGTCCCGAGAGGTGCCTGGCGACCGGCGCGAGCGACTCCTTCTCGTCGAATTGCCCCTCGGTCGGGCGCCCGAGGTGCGAGACCAGCATGAGGCGCGCGCGCTGGCCGAGCGCGTGGCGGATGCCGGGGAGCGCCGCGCGGATGCGCGTGTCGTCGGTGATCCGGCCGTCCTGGATCGGGACGTTGAAGTCGACCCGGACCAGCACGCGTTTCCCGCGCAGGTCCACCTCCGACATCTTCAGGATGGCCACGCCCGCCCTCAGCTTCGTTCAGGACCGAGCGTTCATCAGCGCGACCGTCGCGTCGAGCATGCGGTTGCTGAAGCCCCATTCGTTGTCGTACCAGGAGGACACCTTGACCAGCGTGCCCTCGGACACCTTGGTCAGCGTCGAGTCGAAGATCGACGAAGCGGGATTGTGGTTGAAGTCGATCGAGACCAGCGGGTCCTGGTTGTACTCGAGGATGCCCTTCAGGTCGGTCTCGGAGGCCTCCTTCACCGCCTTGTTGACCTCGTCGACCGTGGTCGGACGCTTGGCCACGAACGAGAGGTCGACGATCGACACGTTGATCGTCGGCACGCGGATCGCGTAGCCGTCCAGCTTGCCGTTCAGCTCGGGCAGCACCAGGCCGACCGCGGCCGCCGCGCCCGTCTTGGTCGGGATCTGCGACTGCGTCGCCGAGCGCGCGCGGCGCAGGTCCTCGTGATAGACGTCGGTGAGCACCTGGTCGTTCGTATACGCGTGGATCGTGGTCATGAGCCCGCACACGACGCCGATGCGGTCGTGCAGCGCCTTCACCAGCGGCGCGAGGCAGTTCGTCGTGCACGACGCGTTGGAGATCACCGTGTGCGATGCCTTCAGCGTCTTGTGGTTGACGCCGACCACGATGGTGGCGTCCACGTCCTTGCCGCCCGGCGCGGAGATGATGACCTTCTTCGCCCCGGCGGCGAGGTGGGCCGACGCCTTCTCCTTGCTCGTGAACAGGCCCGTGCACTCGAGCACCACGTCGACCTTCAGGTCCTTCCACGGCAGCTCGGCGGGATTGCGCTTCGCGCATACCTGGATGCGGTCGTCGTTGACGACCAGGGCGTCGCCGTCGACGGCGATCTTGCCGGGAAACTTCCCGTGCACCGTGTCGTAGCGCGTGAGGTGCGCGTTGGTCTGGGCGTTGCCCAGGTCGTTCACCGCGACGAACTGCAGGTCGTGCTTCCGGCCGCTTTCGTAGAACGCGCGCAGGATATTGCGGCCGATGCGGCCGTAGCCGTTGATTGCCACCCGAATGGTCATTGACGTGCTCCGAAGAAGAACCGCTAAAGCTAAAGGACGCTCTTGACCGCCTTCACCACGTTGTCGACGGTGAAGCCGAAGTGCTCGAAAAGCCTGGGCCCGGGCGCCGACTCGCCGAAGCGGTCGATGCCGACGACCGCCCCGCGGCGCGAGTCGACCGCGCCGACGTACTTGCGCCAGAAGTCGGACACGCCCGCCTCGACCGCGACCCGCGGCAGCCCGGCCGGCAGCACGCTCTCGCGCCATGCCGCGTCCTGCCGGTCGAATACGCTCGTGGACGGCATCGATACGACGCGCGCCGCGATTCCCTGCTCCGCGAGTTTCACCTTCGCGCCCATGGCCAGGGCCACTTCCGAGCCGGTCGCGAGGATCACCGCGCGCGCGCCGTCGGCGTCGGCGAGGACGTAGCCGCCACGCGCGATCTGCGCCACGACGGCCGCGCTGCGCTTCTGGAACGGCAGGTTCTGGCGCGACAGGAGCAGCGCCGACGGACCGTCGCCGCGCCCGATCGCGGCGATCCAGGCGACCGTCGTTTCGACCGTGTCGCACGGCCGCCAGACGTCGAAGCCGGGGATCAGCCTGAGGGCCGCAGCGTGCTCGACCGACTGGTGCGTCGGGCCGTCCTCGCCGAGCCCGATCGAGTCGTGCGAGAACACGAACACCGAGCGCACGCGCATGAGCGCCGCCATGCGCAGCGCGTTGCGGGAGTAGTCGGAGAAGGTGAGGAAGGTTCCGCCGTACGGGATGAAGCCGCCGTGCAGCGCCAACCCGTTCATGACCGCGCTCATGCCGAATTCGCGCACGCCGTAATAGAGATAGTTGCCCCCGTGGGCTTCCCGCCCCTGCGGGCCGACGGGCCGGGACCCCGACCACATCGTCAGATTCGAGCCGGTTAGATCGGCCGATCCGCCGACGAGTTCCGGCAGCACCGGGCCGATCGCCTCGAGCGCGTTCTGCGAGGCCTTGCGCGTGGCGACCGACTCGGCCTTGTCCTCCGCCTTGGCGACGATCTGCCGGGCGCTTTCGGCCCAGGCCTGCGGCAGGGCGCCCGCCATGCGGCGCTCGAATTCGCGCGCCAGCTCGGGATGCGCCTTCGCATAGCGCGCGAAGCGTTCCAACCAGGCCTGCTCGAGCGTCGCGCCGCGCGCGCGGGCGTCCCAGCCGTCGTAGACGCGCCGCGGGATCTCGAACGGCGCGTGCGGCCACCCGAGCGCCGCGCGCGTCGCCGCGACCTCGTCGGCGCCGAGCGGCGCGCCGTGCGAGTCGTGGGTGCCCGCCTTCTTGGGTGCGCCATGCGCGATCACGGTCTTGCAGCAGATGAGGCTCGGCTTGTCGCCCACCGCCTTCGCCGCACGGATCGCGCGGTCGACCGCCTCGACGTCGTGCCCGTCGACGTTCGGCACGACGTGCCAGCCATACGCCTCGAAGCGCCTCGGCGTGTCGTCGGTGAACCAGCCGCGCACGTGGCCGTCGATGGAGATGCCGTTGTCGTCGTAGAGCGCGATCAGCTTGCCGAGCTTGAGCGTCCCCGCGAGCGAGCACACCTCGTGCGAGATGCCCTCCATCATGCAGCCGTCGCCCATGAAGACGTAGGTGTGATGGTCGACGATGTCGTGTCCTGGGCGGTTGAACTCGGCGGCCAGGAGGCGCTCGGCGAGCGCCATGCCGACCGCGTTGGCGATGCCCTGGCCCAGGGGCCCCGTGGTGGTCTCGGCCCCCGGCGTGATGCCGTACTCCGGGTGCCCGGGCGTCTTCGAGTGCAGCTGCCGGAAGCGCTTGAGCTCCTCGATCGGCAGGTCGTAGCCCGTGAGATGCAGGAGCGCGTACAGCAGCATCGACCCGTGGCCGTTCGACAGCACGAAGCGGTCGCGATCGTGCCAGCGCGGGTTCTCCGGGTTGTGGCGCAGGTGGCGGCGCCACAGGGCGACGGCGATCTCGGCCATGCCCATCGGCATTCCCGGGTGGCCCGAGTTGGCCGCCTGCACGGCGTCCATCGCGAGGACACGAATCGCGTTCGCGAGCTCGCGCTCGGCACCGCCGCTCTTCGCGACGTCGACCAGGTCGGGCGCAGGGTCCCGATGACCGGAGGCGCTCGCGTCCGGACTCATGGTCGGGAAAAGGCCGGGAAGAAAGGGTGGAAAGACATGAGGAGCCCTATAATTATCGGCGAATCTCGCCGGCTTGGCGAGAGCGGCGCACCCGGCGGGCCTTTCGCGCTCGCGTCCAACCCCGAAAAACCCGGAGGAGCAGTGAGCAAACAAAAACTGGCGTTCATCGGCCTCGGCGTGATGGGCTTCCCCATGGCCGGACACCTCGTGCAGAAAGGCGGTCATGAGGTCACGGTGTACAACCGCACGCGCGCCAAAGCCGACGCCTGGGCAGCCAAGCACGGCGGCAAGGTCGCGGCCACGCCGGCGAAGGCGGCCGAAGGCGCCGGCATCGTGTTCTCGTGCGTGGGCGACGACCCGGACCTGCGCGAGATCGCGCTCGGTCGGGACGGCGCGTTCGCGGCGATGGCCCGGGGCGCGGTGTTCGTCGACCACACGACCGCCTCGGCGAAGGTGGCGCGCGAGCTCGCCGCCGAGGCGAAGAAGCGCGGGTTCGAGTTCCTCGACGCGCCGGTCTCGGGCGGGCAGGCGGGTGCCGAGAACGGCCAGCTCACGGTCATGGTGGGCGGCGACGGCGCGGCGTTCGAGCGCGCCAAGCCGGTCATCGCGCATTTCGCGAAGGCGGTGACGCTGATGGGCCCGTCGGGCTCCGGCCAGCTCACGAAGATGGTGAACCAGATCTGCATCGCGGGGCTGGTCCAGGGCCTGTCGGAAGGCCTCAACTTCGCGATGAAGGCGGGCCTCGACGCGAAGCTCGTCCTCGACGTCATCTCCAAGGGCGCCGCGCAGTCCTGGCAGATGGAGAACCGCGGCAAGACCATGGTCGACGACAAGTTCGACTTCGGGTTCGCGGTCGACTGGATGCGCAAGGACCTGCGCATCTGCGCCGAGGAGGCGCGCGCCAACGGCGCGCCCTTGCCCGTCACCCAGACCGTCGCCGGCTTCTACGACGAGGTCTCGAAGATGGGCGGCGGCCGCTGGGACACGTCGAGCCTGATCCGCCGCCTGCGCCGGTCCTAAGCCTCACGCGGAAGCGCCGCGCCGTGTCCATGCCGTTCCAGCGGCCGGCGGATTACACGCCGGCCATCGCCGCTCCACCGCAGCCGCCGGAGCACGCGTTCTGGTTCGTCTTCCGCGGCAGCGAGCTGCTGGTCGCCGCGCCGCGGCCGCGCCTGCCCCATTGCAACTTACCCAAGGAATTGGGTATGATGCCGTCTCGGACACAATATCTTGGGGTCTGGGGCGGGGAGCACTGCTACTCCGCCGAGGTCGCGCAGGAGGCGCAGGCGCCCCAAGGCTGGTCCTGGCAGGGTCTGCGGTCGCTGTTCAGCGTGCTCGACGACGGCGCCTTCGCCCTCGCCGGCAACGCGCTGCAGATCATGGATTGGGACCGCACGCACCAGTATTGCGGCGCGTGCGGGGCGGCGACGACGGCGCGCACGAACGAGCGCAGCCGCGAGTGCCCGCGGTGCGGCCTGGTCGTGTATCCCAGGCTGGCGCCGGCGGTGATGGCGCTGGTGCGCCGGGGGCGCGAGATTCTTCTCGCGCGCTCGCCGCGCTTCCCGCAAGGCATGTATAGCGCCCTGGCAGGCTTCGTGGAGCCGGGCGAGACGATCGAGCAGTGCCTGGAGCGCGAAGTGTTGGAGGAGGTCGGGATCCGCGTGCGCGACGCTCGCTATTTCGCGAGCCAGCCGTGGCCGTTCCCGCACTCGCTGATGATCGCGTTCCATGCAGAGCACGAAGCGGGCGAGCTGCGCGTCGACGGAGTCGAAATCGAAGACGCAAAGTGGTTTCAGCTATGTAATTTGCCGAAATTGCCTGCTAGAATCAGCATCGCTCGCAGACTGATCGATGCGGCAGTGGCAGAGGCGCGGTAATCGGGGGAGATGCGTAGATGCATCTCGGTCATCAAACAGAGTGGGGATGTATGCAAATTGGACGGACTGCATGTTGTCGCCAATCTGTACCGTTGCAGGGGGTCCGCACGGTACTTGACTGACGCAGCCGAGCTGCGTCGTTTTTGTCACGACTCCGTAAACAGGTCGGGCCTGACCATATTAGGCGACCTGTTCCACCAGTTCGACGGTGGCGGAGTGACAGGTACGGTGGTCCTGGCGGAATCCCATCTCGCCATCCACACCTGGCCCGAGCTCCAGAGCGTCACGCTCGACGTCTACGTCTGCAACTACACCCAGGACAACACCGAGAAGGCCCGTAAGGTCGTCGCCGACCTCATGGAGGTGTTCGGTCCCGAGGAGCACGTGCAGCACGACGTTCCCCGCGACAAGCAGTTCATGTACGAGTGGCTGAACGGAGACTACGGCTTCTTCCTGCGCTCCTCCAAGCGCATCGAGACCTGCCGCACACGCTTCCAGGACCTCGAGATCCATGAGAGCCCGCAGTTCGGCAAGCTCTTCCGCCTGGACGGCTGCTTCATGACCTCCGAGAAGGAAGAGTTCGTCTACCACGAGAACCTGATCCACCCGGGGCTGACCGCGCACCCCGAGCCCAAGCAGGTGCTGATCATTGGCGGCGGCGACGGCGGCGCGGCCGAGGAAGCGCTCAAGCATCCCTCGGTCGAGCGCGTCACGCTGGTCGAGCTCGACGAGAAAGTGGTCGACATCGCCAGGGAGCACTTCGGCGAGATCCACAAGGGCGTCTTCGACAACCCGAAGCTGCGCCTGCTGATCGAGGACGGCCTCAAATTCCTCGCGACGACCGAGGAGCGCTTCGACGTGGTCGCGCTCGACCTGCCCGACCCGATCGGGCCGGCGACGGCGCTCTACGAGGAGGCCTTCTTCCGCGATTGCCGGCGCTCGCTCGCGCCGGGAGGCGTGCTGACGCTGCACATGGGCTCGCCCGTGTCGCGCCCGGACCGCGTGCGCGAGATCTACCAGCGCCTCGGCAACGTGTTCCCGATCGTGCGGCCGTACACCATGTTCATCCCGCTGTACGGGTGCCTGTGGTCGATGGCGTGCTGCTCGCAGACGCTCGACGTCTCGACCGTGACGCCCTCCGAGATCGACCGTCGTATCGCGCGCCGCGCGTTGCCGCACCTGCAGTACTACAACGGCGCCACGCACCAGGCGGTATTCGCCCTCCCCAACTTCGTGCGCGATCTGACCGTAGGGGTGCGGCCTACGCCCAAGCTCGTCCCGAAGCGGCGGGCGGCGGCCGGCGGCAAGTAGAACCGCTCAAGCGCTGAGACGGGGGGCGGCCGGGATGGCCGCCCCCCTTTTTTTGGGCTCCAGGCCCAGGAACCCGAACTCCGGCTCCGGACGGCGTCCGCCGACGATATCGGCCAGCGCGCGGCCCGACCCGCACGAGAGCGTCCAGCCGAGCGTCCCGTGGCCGGTGTTCAAATACAGGTTCGCGATGCGCGAGCGTCCGACGATCGGCAGGTTGCTGGGCGTCGCGGGCCTCAAGCCGGTCCAGTACTGGGCGTCGCCGGGGCGTCCCGCGCGCGGAAAGAGCTCGAAGCATCGCTCGACCAGGGCCCTGCAGCGGACGGCGTTGATCTCGCTGTCGTAGCCGTTCAGCTCCGCCGTCCCGGCCACGCGCAGACGCTCGCCTAGGCGCGAGAACACGAGCTTCCTCGAATGGTCGGTCAGGCTGACGACGGGCGCCTCGTCGCCAGCGGCAAGCGGCAGCGTGATCGAATAGCCCTTCACCGGGTAGACCGGCACCGCGATGCCGATCGGCCGAAGCACGAGCGGGCTGTAACTCCCCAGCGCCACGACGTAGGCGTCGGCGCGGAGCGATTCCTCGGCGCCGTGCTCGTCGTCGACCACCACCCGGGCGACGCGTCCCTCGCCGCATTCGATGCGCGTGATGGTGAGGTTGAAGCGGAAGTCGACGCCTTGCCGGCGGCACAGCTCGCCGAGGTTACGCGTGAACAGCGAGGCATCGCCCGACTCATCGTTGCGCGCGTAGGCGGCGCCCGCGAATCGGTGCGCGGCGTGCCGGAGCGCGGGCTCGATCTCCACGCACTCCTCGAGCGACTTCAGCGACACGTCGAGGCCGCGCGCACGCAGAAAATCGACCTGGGCCTGCGCATGCAACAGCTCCCGGCGCTCCTCGTACAGATGCAGGATGCCGCGCGTCTGCGCGTCGTACTCGATGCCGGTCTCGCGGCGCAGCTCCTGGAGCTGCTCGCGGCTGTAGATCGCGAGCGCGAGCGCCTGGGCGGTGTTCCGGCGCGCGCGCGCAGGCAGGCATTCGCGCAGGAAGCGCGCGCCCCACAGCCACTGCCCGCGGTCGAGCCGCGGCCGGAACAGGAGCGGCGCGTCCTCGCGGCCCAGCCAGCGCAGGATCTGGAACGGCGCCGTCGGATTCGCCCACGGCTCGGAATGGCTGACCGAGATCTGGCCGCCGTTGGCGAAGCTGGTCTCGAGGCCTGGCTGCGACCGCAGGTCGACCACGACCACCTCGTGTCCGGCCCGCGCCAGGTACCACGCGCTCGTGGTGCCGATCACGCCGGCCCCCAGAACGATGATTTTCATCGCGGCTTGCGTCCCAATGCCGGGATTGTTCCAGTTCGATCCGCGCGGGGCAAGCGAGTTCTGCGCGCAGTCGCCGTCTCGTTGGACAACCGTCGAATCGACGCGGTCGACCGTTCCGATCGCGAGAGCTGGAAAAAGAAAGCCGGGCGAAACCCGGCCTTCTTTCGCCTGCGGGGGCCTACTTGCCCGAATAGGGCACGACCTTCTGGCGCTGCTCGCCGAGCCCCTTGATCCCGAGCGTCACGATGTCGCCCGGCTTGAGCCAGGCCTGCGTCGGCTTCATGCCGAGGGCGACGCCCGCCGGCGTGCCGGTGGTGATGATGTCGCCCGGCATCAGCGTCATGTAGTTGCTGCAGTAGGAGACGATCCTCGCGCAGGAGAAGATCATGTTCCTCGTGTTCGACGATTGCCGTCGCTCGCCGTTGACGTCGAGCCAGATGTCGAGCGTCTGCGGATTCGTGATCTCGTCGGTGGTGACGAGCCAGGGCCCGATCGGTCCGAAGGTGTCGCAACCCTTGCCCTTGTCCCACTGGCTCGACTGCAGCTGGAAGGCGCGCTCGGACACGTCGTTCACCACGCAGTAGCCGGCGACGTACTCGAGCGCCTTGTCCTCCGGTACGTACTGGCACCGTGTGCCGATGACGATGGCGATCTCGACCTCGTAGTCGAGCTTCGTCGAGTTGCGCGGCTGCTGGATGTCGTCGTTCGGGCCGCTGATGCAGGTCGTCGCCTTCGAGAAGATCACGGGCTCGGCCGGGATCTGCAGGCCGGCCTCCTGCGCGTGATCGATGTAGTTCAGCCCGATCGCGACGAAC